>NZ_JBNGGG010000011.1:0-230166 GCF_049974585.1 Streptomyces sp. UG1
CTTCAACCGATCACTCGGGAAGGTACGCCCTTCGCGTCCCAACCCGAGCCCGATCCACAGGTCCTGAGCATTGCTCGCCGGAGAGGTGGATGGGGTGGGAGCAGCCGCCGGTGGCGGTGATCTGCTCCAGCCAGCGCGAGAACTGTGGGTCTTGGGCGAGCCGGATGGCGTCGCGATCTGCTTCGGAGAGCTGACGCAGGCGCGCCGCGCGGTCGAGAGCGGCGCGCCTGTCAGCCGGGGAGAACTCCGGGGTGATGGTGGTGACCTTCCGGGGTGGGCCGCCGCAGCGGCACGGTCAATGGGTGGTGGCGCGAGGTCGCTCATGGGGTGGCTCCCTTGCTGTTCAGGTGTCGTGCGGCGGGGTATCAGCGGATGGTTCCGGTGCCCCGGCAGACGCGGCAGCGCCGCCGCCGTCCAGTCCAGGTCCTGCGGGCGCCGTCTCCCTTGCAGTGCGGGCACCTCACGCGAGGCATAGGCATGAGTGGTGTCCCTTCCTGGTCAGAAGTTGCTGAAGCCGGTGAGGAACCAGGTCACGAAGCCGTCGACCGTGAGGCTGGCCGGGGTCTGGCCCAGGTACATGCCGAACAGGGCGATGCAGATCGCTTCCCAGGCACGGACGCTGTGGGAGCGGACGAGGAGGGCGGTGATGATCCCGAAGATCACGACCAGTGAGACCGCGCTGCCGGTGCTGATCACTTGGCGCCTCCTTCCAGCACCGCGAGGGCGCGGTCAATGGCGGGCAGGTCGGGTGCCATCGCGCCGTACTTCCGTGCCGTCGACACCGCTTCCTCCGTGGGGGTGAGGTGGGAGCGGGCACGGCTCCAGCCACCGTCCGGGCCGGTGCACACCGCCACGCCGCGTTCGGGTGCGGTGATCGACTGGGCGACGGCGACTGCGTCCTTGTTGAGGTCGCCGAGGGTCATTTCGGCGGTGCCAGGGTCGTTGACGCGGTGGCAGATCCGGCCGCCGAGCTGGGCGCGTAGTGCGGTGACGCCGGGGCCGAGGTCGGAGCCGACCCGCTGTCCGGCCACCACCAGGTGCAGCCCCAGCGCGGCCCCGAGCTGCGTGAGGCGGAGCAGGAGCGTGGAGCACTGCTCCGCCTCCGCCTTGCCCTCCCTCGTACCGTCGGACAGACAGTTCCGCGATCTCGTCGACGATCACGACGACCGGCACAGGCCGGAGATCCTCGGGCAGCTCCCAGATCGAGCGCACCCCGGCCGACCGGCACGTACTCATCCGGTCCTGTATGTCGACGACCAACGCGGACAGCACGCCAACCGCCTCACGCCTGCATGTGGCCAGCGCGCTCAACCGACCGGCGAACAGGCCCAGTTCCATGCCGCCCTTGCAATCGATGCCGACCAGGGCGACCGGCTGTGTCGCGAGCTGTGTAATCAGCCGGGCGAGGAGTGTGGACTTACCCGAGCGGGTGGCCCCGGCGATGAGCCAGTGCGGCACCAGGCGCAGGTTCATGACCCAGGCGCCGCCCGACTCCAGGACGCCGATGAGCGCCGAGAGGAGTTCCGCCGGGGCCGTGGCTAAGCCAGGTCGCTCTAACGGGTCGGTGGCGGTCGCGGTCAGCAGCACCAGCCCGCGTTCCGGGGAGGTGATGCGCACGGCGTGGACCTTCCACGCGTGCACCAGCGCGTCGGCCGCCTGCATATACGCTGCCGGAGTCTGTCCCGCATGCAGGCGCGCGGTCACGGTCAGCCCCATCCGCGTGGCGCGCGGAAAGGAGATCCGGGGAGCCACCGGCCGTAGCGGATCACCCTTGACCATCAGGTCCCCGAGCAGCCCGCGCGGCGGACGCCGGGAGACGGCAAGGTCGTTGAGGATGGCCACCTTGCGCCAGGTGAACACCACCCGGCACGCGGCGGCGGGGTAGCCGACGAGGTACCAGTGCCAGGCAGGACGGTGCCGGCGCACGAGGTCACCGACGACGAGCAGCCAGGCCAGAGCGGCGAGGACGAGCGCGAGGAGGATCGGACCCATCACGCCTCACCGCCCTTGCTCTGTAAGGGCGTTCCATGCACGGGCGTGATCGCGTCCGCGCGGAAGCTGAGCCCGTGCCGGTCGCCCATCGACCAGGCGAACGCGGTCAGGCCGGTGACCTTGACGATCTGGCCCTCTTGGATGCCCTTGGGTTCACCGCTCACGGCGATCTCGATCACGGAGATCCGCCGTCCGTCCTGCCGCACGGTGACGGCCACGGTATAGACGGGGTTGCCGTCGCGGTCTTTCTTCACCTCCTGCGTCTCGTGGTTGCTGATCTTTGCTTCGGGCGCGATGGCGCACCGCAGTACGCCGAGCCGCGCCGTGTCCACAGGAATGGACTGCATTTCGTTGGCCTCCTTGGCCAGTTAGGACGCCGACTCATATGCCGACGTCACTTGTCCTTACGAGTTATGACTATGAAGTCCTGTACGACGAGAGTGCAACTACTTATGCTGACGAGTGATGTCGCGCGTGCGACGTGCCTACGACCTCACCCGGAGATGCCGAGATGTCAGAGATCCAGCGCCCTGGAGCCCTCTACCAGCAGGTGGCCGCCGCCATCCGCGAGGCCATCCTCACCGGCGAGTTCGCGCCCGACGCCCTGTTGCCATCCGAAGCGCAGCTCATGACCCGCTACGGCGTCTCCCGCCCCACCGTCCGCAACGCCGTCGCGGCACTGCGCGCGGAAGGCCTGATCGACGTCCGCCACGGCAAGGGCAGCTTCGTACGCTCCAGCGGACGGCCATACCTGACGATCGAGCGCCGCATCAGCCGTACCACCGGGGGCGCATTCGTCATGCCGGGCGCCGACGTCTGGCAGGAGGTCGAGGAGCCGACCACCTACCGCACGCACACCACCAAGGACACCGGCCGAAGCCTCCAACTCGGCGAGGAGGAGGCACTGTTCGGCTGTGATCGCCTGCTCATCGACCCTGGCACCGGCACGCGCGCCATGCACCGCACGCTGATCCCCTTCGAGGTGGCCGAGGCCGTCCCCGGTCTTGCCGAGCAGCCATGCGAGCACCCGACGGCTCTCTACGGACTGCTCACGGAGGCCGGGCACAAGCTGTCCTGGACGGAGACGGTTCGCGCGCACATGCCGCTGCCGGACGAGCGCACCACGCTCCGCCTGCCGGACGCGACCCCGGTCCTGCACGTGTCCCGCGTCGCGCACGGCGCCGACGGCCGCCCGCTGGTTCTCGAAGAGCTCCGCATCGGCGCCGACCGTGCCGAACTCGCCTACCGGATCACCGCCGACAAGCAGCCCGCACGGCGCACCCGCACCTGACCCCGAGCGGGCATCGGTCGAAACAGTCTTCACTTCCTCAAGGGCGCGCCTGCGGCGCGCCGGGTCGCCCGGCCGCCCCGGCCGGGCGTGCGGCGTGGACGCCGGTCCCGTCCGGTCGCCCGGCGCCCGCAGCACACCCGAGGAGTCGAAGCGTCGACCGGCCGCCGGGAGCAGGGGCCCGCGGGGCTGGGGGTCGACGGCCTCCGGGACTTTAGGCAGCCACCATGGGGCGAGCCTCGAAGACCAGGGGGCCCATCGGGCACATACGCAGGCAGCACCAGGGCCTGCCCGATTCGCCGGGCCAGCGTAGGGCCCCCTGTTCCCTCGCCCCATGGCAGCTCCCGCCCAAAGTCCCTCCGGCCGGCGACGTGCCCGCGCGCACCGCTCACCAGCGAAGCCGCTCACGCTGCACCACCGCCGCACTGCGCGCGCTCCTCCAGGAGCCCAGCGAGCCGCATCACCGCGCCGGGCGTGCCGACCAAGCGAACAAGCCCCCGCCCGTCGTCGGCCGTCGCAGCCACGGCCCGTAACTCGGACGGCTCGAACTCCGCTCCGAGGAAGGCCAGGTTCACGTGATCAGCAGCCTCCCGAGCCTCACGCCAGCCAGCCACATAATCGACGCCGCTCACCCACAGGCCGGATTCCGCGCCTGTGACGTCCAGCCCGTCGCCGTGCCACTCCGCACCCACGCCAGTCACCTTGCCGCTCCCATCGAGGTAACAGATCGTCAACTCTCTTTGGCCCAGGGCGAATGCACAGCACAGCGACCCCGGTACCATCAGGCACCGGGGATCGCTGTGTCCCCTCCCGGACCACCCCGGTTGCTGCCAGGCGCGGGGGTGGTCCGGTCTCGGTATGGGGTTGTGAAGCGTGGCCCCCAAGGGGCCGGGTGGGGAGCCCGACGGGAAGTCCCGGGGAGCCACGCCCCGATCACCAGAGGAATCAACCTCCAGCCCCGAACTGCCGCCCGCTCCCGAGAGAGCAACGAGGAGGCGACAGCCCGGAGATCATGACGGTGGGCCGCCTCCAGCACTGCTGTCGAGGTCGAAGCGGCACCACACGGTCTTGCCACCGTGATCTTCCGGCGTGCACCACACCGCCGCCGCCAGCCGCTGGACGATGAACAGCCCACGGCCGCTGTCAGGCACGACAGCCTCCGCCAACTCACCCATCAGGCCCGGCGAGAAGCTGTCACCAAGTGGAAGCACCGGAGGAGTCGAATCCTCGTCCGTCACGCCGATGAAGACCCACTTCGGCCAGATCTTGAACGTCACGTGGATGCGCCGACTGCCGCCAGGACGGCTCAGGGAGGGTTCCGGCACCGCGTGGTTCACCACGTTGCCCACCAACTCAGACACAGCCAACTTGGCGTCGTCGACGATCTCCGCCGCACCGGAGTCCTGGAGGAGCTGAGCCGTCACGTCACGCGCGACGTGCGCGGAGTCCGGGAGCTCCGCGAAGAGCGTCAAGGCCGCGTAGCGCGCGCCCGCCGACGGATCCGGCGCCGCGAACCAGTGAGTGAACGCGTCTAAGTCACCCATCACCCGTTCATGCCGTCGCGTTTCTCTCGCGTTCATGACACGGATCACCATCTCTGGTCATGCCTGCCGAGCCCCTCCCGGCAGGGTGACCCGAGAGTGCACGCCATGTCCCGCCTGTCGCTCCCCCCTCTTGGGGACCCCCCTCGTGGGTACACTCGCGAGAGGCACAAGGCACGGACGAGAACAAAACACGCAGGTCAATCACAATGGGGAAGTGAGATGGCCGAAGCTGCACCCACACCGGCAGCTCTACCGCCGCACGTGCTGGAACGAGCAGACGTGCGATCCGCAATCGCCAGCCACGACTTCGGCGAGGTCTTCAGACTCG
This sequence comes from Streptomyces sp. UG1, assembly GCF_049974585.1. Lineage (NCBI taxonomy): Bacteria > Bacillati > Actinomycetota > Actinomycetes > Kitasatosporales > Streptomycetaceae > Streptomyces > Streptomyces sp. UG1. The sequence continues at coordinate 5,153 of NZ_JBNGGG010000011.1, forward strand.
CCAAGATCCACGGCCACATCAGCTACGCCAAGATCGCCGAAGCGGTCAACTACAAGCGTGAGCACATCGGAAAGATGGCCCGCCCGGAAACCGACGGCAAGGGCGTACGACCCCGGATCACCCAGTACTCCAAGATCCTCGAAGTGGTGGACGGCCTACGGATTCCCGGTCACCTCGCGGGACTCGCGCCACGCCCATGGGAGCAGAACCGACCGGCCGCGATATCCGCACCCGACGACCCGAGCACCCTGATCGCTCAGGGCGGGGCCGGACTCTGGGACGTCGCCGAGATGCTCCGGCGCACGGAGATGTCCAGCATCAACAGCGCCGCCCTGGAGTCGATCGAGCAGGGCATCGACCAACTGGCGCGCGCCTACCCGTACGCCGACGCCGACTATCTCCACGACCGCACCCGCAACGGCCTGCAATACGTCACCAAGCAGCTCGAAGGCCGGATGACCCTACGCCAGCACCGCGAACTACTCGTGGACGCCGGATGGCTCTTCCTACTCAACGCGTGCGTCCAGTACGACCGAGGGCAGCGCGAAGCCGCCAACCTCAGCAAAGCCGCCGCACTCCGCATCGGCGAGGAAGCCGGGCACGGCGAGATCAAGGCATGGGCATGGGAGATCGAGGCCTGGTTCGCCCTCACCCAATGCCGCTGGCAAGACATGCTCGCCGCCGTCGAGGCCGGGCACATGGCCGACCAGACCCACTCCGTCGGCGTCCAGCTCTACGCCCACAAGGCCCGCGCCGCAGCCCGCATGGGGGACGGCCGCCTGGTCCGCGACTCCCTGGACGCCGGCCGAGCCCGCCTGGACCGCCTCCCCAAGCCCGACCACCCCGAACACCACTTCATCATCGACCCCGACAAGTGGGACTTCTACGAGATGGACGCCTACCGTCTCCTCGGCGACGACGAACGCGCCGCCACCCACGCCCGGTCAGTAATCAACATCAGCACCGGCCCCGACGGAACCGAGATCTCCCCCATGCGCGCAGCAGAGGCCCGGCTCACGCTCGGGGTCGCCGCCGCCCGCACGGGCGAGATCGAAGAAGCCATCGGCATGGGCACCACGGCCCTGGAGGCCGACCGCAAGTCTCTGCCGTCCCTGCTTTTAGTTGCCGACGAGTTGGACAAGGAACTGCGCGCGCGGTACCCCCGAGAAGCGGCAACACGTGACTTCCACGAGCAGGTCACGGCGATCAAGCGAGGCGCCGCCCGTCCCGAGCTTCCCTTCTGAACAGACCAAGTAATGCCCTACGCTCCCGTGCCAACGCGGTCCGTGCGGGTAGTGCGACTCATTTTCCAGGGCACGAAGCTCAGTCGGGCAGTGGCAGGTAAATCCTGCGGCCTCGTAGGGCAACAATTTGAAGCTTTCCGTGATCGAACGGAACACGCTGTGTGAGCTATTGGCCCTGCGGGAGGCCAGGATCTTCGACAGCTGCGAACAAGAAATCTGGGTGCACACTGGAGGAGCGGGCAGATAGCCGAGATGTAGCCGCTCGTTTGGACGTGGGAGAGCAGATGTCGACCGTTGAGGATGATCCCAACATTATTCCCATCACACGCGAAGAGATCGTCGAGCGCCTCGCTTGGGCTGCCAAAAGCCGCTGCGGCATGAGCCTGGAAGAGGTTCTCAAGCAAGACCGTTCGGGAAAGTTGGAGGACAGAGGAGCCCTCACCGACGTCCTGATCCTGCTCCATCTACTCCCAGCCGACGACCCGTTGCTGAGTGTGCGATCCGATGAGTGAAGTCGAGAGCGGCCGCGCTGAAGTGCGCGCGCTGACCGCCAAGGTTCACCAGGGCGGCAGGCAGTCTGCCAAGGCATTCCGCGATCTTGCCCAGAAGCTGCTGGCGATCACGGTCATGGCGCAGGGGCAACACCTGGTCCTGAGGCCTAACCAAACGGGTACCGGACCATGGGTTATGGAAGGGGCGCACAAGTCACAGATCGCTTCCGACGCCGGGATGGTAAAGCTTCGAGACGGCCACTGGCTGAGGGTCGGCTACCTGCTGTCGCTCACAGCGAACGATCGCTTGGCAGTGACTGAATCCAAGATCCAATACCAGTGGACAGACGGCGACCGATCTGAAGTCTTCCGATATGACTACGCCTACGAGGCAGAGGGCCAGCACCCGGCAGCGCATCTCAACATTCATGCCCTGCTGCGCCAGCCTGATGACCTAGGCAGCTCCGAATGGCCCCTTGAGCGAGTTCACTTTCCCACCGGCAGGACCTCTCTTGAACAGGTGCTCCGTTTGCTAGCTCAGGGATTCGGGGTCGCCACCGCCAAATCAATCGAGGTCTGGGAGCCTGTTCTGGCAGAGGCGGAAAGAATGTTCTACGAAGTAGCTCACCAGCCGGGATTCACTTCCGCAGATGCCGCATGACAAAAACCCAAGATGGGTCGCATCCCTCTTATTCCGAAGGACATCCGCTCAATTTACGCGCTGGGCACGCCATCGTTCATTATGAGCAATTGTCATGTTTTCCAGCGAGCGACCCTCTCCGTGCAGATCACCATCTTGCCGGTATAGCTCAGCAGCTTGACGAAAGGCGTCGATGGATTCATCAAACCGGCGCAGCCTTAGGAGTGCACCGCCACCGTTTCCGATCGCCCTGGCTCTGCGATGCGTGTCACGAAATCGCTCAAAAATTTGTGCAGATTCCTGATGGACACGGAGCGCTTCGCGGAAACGTCTTAGTCGGTACAGTGCTGTACCTTGGTTATCCAGGGACCCAGCCCGCCGATGCTGGTCACCGAATTCCCCAAATACCTCCGATGCTCGTTGGTGAAGATTTAGAGCTTTACTGAACTCCTGTAGTCCCTGAAGTGCCGTTCCCTGATTATCCAGCGCTGCGGCTCTGCGATAGCGATCGTCTAGATCTTCATAAATTTCCGCAGCTCGGATGTGCGCATCGAGTGACTCCTCAAAACATGACAACTCCATCAGCGCCACTCCTAAATTCGTCAGAGCGCCAGCCTCACACTGCCAGTCACCAAGTTCCTGGAATACCGATGCAGCTTGCCGGTGAAGCTCTGCCGCCTCATTGAAACGCCGAACTCCCTGCAGAGAAACTCCACTAGCGTCCAAGGCTTTCTGTTCGCCAAGCCGATCTCCAGTTTCCCGAAGAATCTCTACTGACTGCTGGTAGGTTTCGGCGGCCTCCTCAAAGCGTCGCGCTTCTTGCAGGTCCAGGCCCAAGCTGTGAAGTACTCCGCCCTCGCGCTGACGGTCACCCACACTCTGAAAAATCGAAACCGACTCCCGATGAGCTTCGATCGCTTCATCGAATCGCCGCACTTGACGTAAAACCAGCCCCAGATTATTCAGAGCAGTTGCTTGGCCATGACGATTTCTAGTCGCTCCAGTAGCGCGCACGGCCACCTGTGCAATTTCCAGCCAATCCTCGATGTGGCGACGCCAGTTCAAGAAAGGACTCAGCGCCAAAGAAAGGAGCGCGGCTACTGTGAGGAGGTTTTCATCTTCGGCAAAGCGCACAGCTGCGACCAGACATTCATACTCATCATCGAGCCAAGACAATGCAGCGTGGCGATCGGCAAAGCGTTGCGAATCACCCGCGTTATGTACGAATTGGAGGAATGAATTAGCTGCGCGAGTGCTAGTCAGGAGATAGTCGAGGAGACGTTCAATAGCCGTCTGACGTTGATCAGTATTCGCTTGTTCCCGACTAAGCTCATCGGCGTAAAGACGAATCAGATCGTGCATAGCCCAGCGCTCACTCTGCTGCTTTTCCAATAGGTGAGCGCGTGTGAGCCCCGCGAGGAGTCTCCGTGTGGTGGCGATAGGGCGGTCAAGCAGGATCGCAGCAGTCTCCGTAGAGATGTCCGAACCAGGAGCTAGAGCTAGCAAGCGAAAAGCACGAGCTCGTTCACTGTCATCGCTAACCAGTTGGCTGTACGACAAGTCAAAGGCAGCACGTACTGAGAGCGGACGGCCCTGTTCGTCAACGTCGTCGTACTGAAGAATTTCCAAACGAGTTCGGGCATCGCTAAGATCGGCGATCTGGTCGACCAGAGGTCGATCTGGCTCGTCCCGAAGTAGCGCCGCGATGATATGCAAGGCCAACGGCAACCGTCCGCATAGCTTGGCAAGACGCTTGGCATCCGCAGGGTGATCCGATACCCGGTTGTCACCCGGGCGGGTCGCTCGTAGAGCTCTCTGGAGAAGTTCAACGGCCTCATGTAGGGAAAGTGCTGTGACCTCTACACGGTGAGCGGGCAAAGCCGAAAGAGTGTGACGGGACGTGACGATCACGCGATGGGGTGGGCCAGGCAACAATGGCGAAACCTGCACAGCGGTCGCAGCATTGTCCAATACTGCCAGCAGAGGGTTACCACTCTCGGCCAGGCGATCTAGGAGAGCGCGCCATGAATCCATTTTCGCCTCGAAGGTTGGCGGTATGGCTGTGTCCGCCAATCCCAGTGCACGCAGAAATTGTTCAGCGGTAGTGCCTGCCTGTTGCGGGCCACTGTGGCCGTAACCGCGCAGATCAGCGAAGAGGATGCCGCCTGTAAACCAACCACGTTCACGGGCCCGGTGTGAGGCGTGTACCGCTAGGGCAGTCTTGCCTGCGCCCCCCATACCCACGATGGCCGAGGCAACCGGCGCAGTTGGAGAGCTCTGGATACTTGGATCGAGGTGATCAAGTAGTTCCTCCAGCAGCCCGCTGCGACCGGTAAAACCCACTGGGTCAGGAGGTAGGGTCACTGGCCCACGAACTGGCATGGAGGCCTCTGCCAAGCCCTGCGCTGACCTAGGTCGACCACCTCGCTTAGCCGATCGCTCTCCTCGGGCTGCGGCAAGCATCTGCAGCCACACCCCCTCTGAGCGCTTTTGATATGCGCTCTCTTGCGGCACCCGGGCTTGAAGGAAAGCAATCAGCACCTTGAAGTAGCGCTCGGACCTGTGGCCGGGCACAGCCTTGGCGGTCAGCCAGTCGTCGATGGTCGCGACGCCGAGACGAAGTGGTGGCTGCTGATCCTTGCCGAGCTTGACCAGCCGGCTGAGCGGAGGCGCTCCCGCCACGTCATACAGTCTGCGCAGTTCGCCCCAGAACCGCTCCGCAGCCCCGCTCACGAAGAAGCACCGCCCGTCCGGGCCATCCGGAACATCTCATGCCCGGAAATCCTGTTCTTGCCGTGCTGACCAGCGTACTTACCACGCGATGCCGAGGCAGCAGATCGCCGGAAACCCTCCGGAAGATGGACACCTGTGCCTCCAGCGCCCGGCAGGAGACAACCCACCGGGCCCGTTCCGGAGGTCTGTTCTCCATGTCCGTCCTGCCTCAGGTGTTCCACGACGGGGCCATCCTCGCTGGCGCCGCCACCCTCCTCTACGCAGCTACGGTCGCCACCACAGCTGTCACCTCTGTCCTCGCCCCCTCCTCAGAGCGGCGCCGCGACGCTCGCGAGACCCTCAAGGTCCTGCTCGGCCGCCGACCTGCACGTTGACTCTTCGTCTTTGGGATCACGACGAAGGGTGATCTCACATCAGGCTGGCGAGGGGGCAGGCTCGATGGTCTACCCCCTCAGCCGCGCTACCACCGGACCGCTCTGGGAGGCTTTGGCCGATCTTCATCGGGCAAAGCCTCCCACCCTCGAATCGAGCCGGAGCGAGCCGTATCCCGCACGAGCTCCTCGCTCGCCGGTCCCGCTCGGTCCATCCCGGGGCACTCATCGTGTCGTTGCCGACCAACCAGGACATCCTCAAGGCGCCAATGCGCCCTCTCCCAGCAAGGAGAGGGCCACTAGGCGACTCAGACCCACTCGACCTCGGAGACAACCTGCGAGGCACTCCCAGGGCTAGGCAGAGGCGTCGGGGAGGAGGTCGCTGGCCCCGCCGGGCGAGGACGAGAAGTACTCAGCGCAGCCATGACCGTAGCTACCTCCTCCTCATTCACTCCCGCCAGAGCCTCGACCACCCTTTCGAGTGCCTCGCTCACCTCAGTGCGAGTGCTCGCTCGGCGCTGGCGCAGCGTTCTTGACCGTAAGAGGCAGCAGCTTCTTACCGGTCGGCCCGATTTGTATAGCCGTATCCATCTGCGGACACACCCCGCAGTCGAAGCACGGCGTCCACCGGCAGTCCTCGACCTCGGTCTCGTCGAGGGCGTCCTGCCAGTCCTCCCAGAGCCAGTCCTTGTCCAGGCCCGAGTCCAGGTGGTCCCAGGGGAGGACCTCCTCGTATGTGCGCTCGCGCGTCGTGTACCAGTCGACGTCCACGCCGAACGGCTCCAGCGCCTTGTCCGCGCAGCTCATCCAGCGGTCGTAGGAGAAGTGCTCGCGCCAGCCGTCGAAGCGGCCGCCGTCGTCGTAGACCGCGCGGATGACCGCGCCGATACGGCGGTCGCCCCGTGAGAGGAGGCCCTCGACGATGCCGGGCTTGCCGTCGTGGTAGCGGAAGCCGATCGAGCGGCCGTACTTCTTGTCGCCGCGGATCTTGTCGCGGAGCTTCTCCAGGCGGGCGTCCGTCTCCTCGGCGGAGAGCTGCGGGGCCCACTGGAAGGGGGTGTGGGGCTTGGGGACGAAGCCGCCGATCGAGACGGTGCAGCGGATGTCGTTGGACCTCGACACCTCGCGGCCCTTGGCGATCACGTTCATCGCCATGTCGGCGATCTGGAGCACGTCCTCGTCGGTCTCCGTCGGCAGGCCGCACATGAAGTACAGCTTCACCTGGCGCCAGCCGTTGCCGTAGGCGGTGGCGACCGTGCGGATGAGGTCTTCCTCCGACACCATCTTGTTGATGACCTTGCGCATGCGCTCGCTGCCGCCCTCGGGGGCGAAGGTCAGGCCGGAGCGGCGGCCGTTGCGCGTCAGCTCGTTCGCCAGGTCGACGTTGAAGGCGTCCACGCGGGTGGAGGGGAGGGACAGGCCGATCTTGTCCTCTTCGTAGCGGTCGGCCAGGCCCTTCGCGATGTCGCCGATCTCCGAGTGGTCCGCGGACGACAGGGACAGCAGGCCGACCTCCTCGAAGCCCGTCGCCTTCAGGCCCTTGTCGACCATCTCGCCGATGCCGGTGATCGAGCGCTCCCGGACGGGGCGCGTGATCATGCCTGCCTGGCAGAAGCGGCAGCCTCGGGTGCAGCCGCGGAAGATCTCGACCGACATGCGCTCGTGGACCGTCTCGGCGAGGGGGACCAGGGGCTGCTTGGGGTACGGCCACTCGTCCAGGTCCATGACCGTGTGCTTGGACACGCGCCACGGGACACCGCTCTTGTTCGGTACGACACGGGCGATACGGCCGTCGGAGAGGTACTCGACGTCGTAGAACGCCGGGATGTAGACCGCGCCGGTCTTCGCCAGGCGGAACAGGACCTCTTCGCGGCCGCCGGGGCAGCCCTCGGCCTTCCACTCGCGGATGATCTTCGTCATGTCGAGCACGGCCTGCTCGCCGTCGCCGATGATCGCCGCGTCGATGAAGTCCGCGATCGGCTCGGGGTTGAAGGCCGCGTGGCCGCCGGCCAGGACGATCGGGTCGTCGATGGTCCGGTCCTTGGACTCCAGGGGGATGCCCGCCAGGTCCAGGGCCGTGAGCATGTTCGTGTAGCCGAGCTCCGTGGAGAAGCTGAGCCCCAGCACGTCGAAGGCCTTCACCGGGCGGTGGCTGTCCACGGTGAACTGCGGGACGCCGTGCTCCCGCATCAGCGCCTCCAGGTCCGGCCACACGCTGTACGTGCGCTCGGCGAGGACGCCCTCCTGCTCGTTCAGCACCTCGTAGAGGATCATGACGCCCTGGTTGGGCAGCCCGACCTCGTACGCGTCCGGGTACATGAGCGCCCAGCGGACATCACAGGACTCCCACGGCTTGACCGTGGAATTGAGTTCTCCGCCGACGTACTGGATCGGCTTCTGCACATGCGGGAGCAGAGCTTCGAGCTGCGGGAACACGGACTCGGCGGCCGCAGCGGCTTCGGCAGGCATCTCGCGAACCTTCGTGAGCTGGACTGAACTGACAGGGGTGACCATCCAGCCTAACGCGACCGCGAGGGTCCTCCGTACGCCCGCACTACCACTTGGGTGCCGGTGACCTCAGACGGCCGACCCGGCTTTCATCTCCGCCCACGCCTGGGGCAGCGCCGCCTCGTCGGCCGCCGCTCGCTGCTCCTCCCTGCCGTACAGCAGCCCGTACGTGAACGAGCTCTCCCCCGCCGCATGCGCCTGCCGCGCCAGTTCCCGCAGGGCCTCCCGGGTCATCACGCTGTCCTGGTGGTCGCCGAGCAGGTTCTGCAGGGACTTCATCGACTTCACCAGCTTCCCGGCCCGGTCCCCCAGCGCCGGTACCGCCGATTCCGCCGCGTAGCGGGTGCGCTTGGCCTTCTTGCGCGCCTCGTGCAGTGCCAGGTCGCGGTCGGCGCCGGGCTCGAGTTCGAGGGCTTGCTCGACCAGCCCGGACAGCTTCGCGAAGTCCGTCCGTACGACCTTGCCGATCACCTTCTCCGGCGGTCCGGCGGCCGCCTTCAGCAGGGGCGGCTCGGCCACCAGCGCGTCGAGGGTGTCGAGGAGCTGCAGATACCTTTTGCCGTCCAGCACGTTCATCAGCCGCCGGCGCGAACCGCCCCGCCTGGCGTTGGACCAGGTGCGCAGCCGGGTGCGCACGGGCCCGGAGAGCAGGGTCCGCGGCAGCTCGCCGATGGCCGCCGTCAGGCGCTCGGTCAGCACCTCCTGGTCGCGGTCCACGCCCAGTTCCCCGGCCAGCCACTTCAGCTCCTCGCCGATCGGGTCGGTCACCGCCCGGTCGAGGACCTTGCCATACGACCTGAAAGCACTGCGCATCCGACGGGTCGCGACCCGCATCCGGTGCACGGAGTCGTACACGTCCCGCCGCACCGCCGGGTCGAGCTCGACGATGGCGTCCCGCTGGGCACGGAGGTAGGCGAGCACATGGTCACCGGCGGTGGCCGGCGCCTTGGCCGCCCGGGCCTTCTTGCCCCGCTTCTTCTTCGGCGCCGTCTCCTCCAGCGCCCTTTGCAGCTTCGACGCCGACGACGAGGGCCGTACGCCCGCCTTCCGCAACCGCTTCTCGACCTTGTCCAGGAACACCGGATCGTTGCCGTCGGCCAACTCCACCTCGATCTCGGTCCACTGGACGGTGCCGCCGCCCCCGCCCAGCCGCTCGGCCCGCACGGCGTCCACGCCGACCTCGGCCAGCAACCGGCCCTCGGCGTCCACGAGGTGGCGCACATCGCGGTCGGAGCGCAGCCGGACCACGGGCACCAGCTCGGTCTCCCGGACCCGGGAACGGACCAGCCCCGCGAGCGTCCGGGGCAGCTCGTCGGACAGCGGGGCCTGGATCTCGTCCCGCACGCCTTGCGCGACGGGGAACTTCAGATGCCAGCCCGCGTCCGCGCCACCCGTTCTGCGGCGCAGCGTGATCGACGACGCGGCCAGGCGCTCGTCCGGGGTGTCGTAGTAGGTGGCGTCCAACTGCGCTACACCCTTGTCGACAACGGCCGCGACACCGGCGACGCCGGTCAGATCGGGCAGGCCACTGTCATCGGATTCATACTTACGCTCGATTTCGCGCTTCGTGTCCGCCATGAACCGAATCTAGTGGGAGTCCCGACCGGACGACAGGGCTTACCAGCCATGAACCCCGAGGAAACGGACGATGACGGCGCGGAAACGACCCATGGAACCCGGCCTCAGGCCGACATCGGACGCTGCACCCGGATCGACTGGAGCAACCCCACCGCCACCCACACCGCGAACATCGACGATCCGCCGTACGACACGAACGGCAACGGCAGACCCGTCACCGGCATGATCCCCAGCGTCATCCCGATGTTCTCGAACGACTGGAAGGCGAACCACGCCACGATCCCCGCCGCCACGATCGTCCCGTACAGCTCCGTCGTCTCGCGTGCGATACGGCAGGCCCGCCACAGGATCACGCCCAGGAGGAGGATGATCAGCCCGCCGCCGACGAAGCCCAACTCCTCCCCCGCCACCGTGAAGACGAAGTCGGTCTGCTGCTCCGGCACGAACTGCCCGGTGGTCTGCGAGCCATGGAACAGCCCCGCGCCCGTGAGCCCGCCGGAACCGATCGCGATACGGGCCTGGTTGGTGTTGTAGCCGACGCCCGCCGGGTCGAGCTCGGGGTTGGCGAAGGCCGCGAAACGGGCGATCTGGTAGTCGTCCAGGACGCCCAGTTGCCAGACCGCGATCGCGCCGATCGTCCCCGTCCCGATCAGCCCGAAGACCCAGCGGTTGGAGGAGCCGGACGCGAGCAGCACGCCCAGCACGATCACCACCATGACCATGACCGAGCCGAGGTCGGGCATCAGCAGCACGATCAGCATCGGCACCGTGGCCAGCCCCAGCGCCTGCATCACGGTGCGGTGGTCGGGGTACTGCTTGTCGCCCGCGTCCACTCTCGCCGCCAGCAGCATCGCCATGCCCAGGATGATCGTGACCTTCACGAACTCCGAGGGCTGCAGCGAGAATCCGCCGGGGAGCTTGATCCAGGAGTGGGCGCCGTTGATGGTCGAGCCGAGCGGGGTGAGCACCAGCAGGATCAGGAAGACCGAGACGCCGTACAGAATCGGCACCGCGCCACGCAGCGTGCGATGCCCCAGCCACACGGTCCCGACCATCAGCGCCAGCCCGATACCGGTGTTCAGGACGTGCCGGATCAGGAAGTAGTACTGGTCGCCCTGGTTGAGCTCGGTGCGGTTGCGGGTCGCCGAGAAGACGAGGAGCGTGCCGAGCAGCGACAGGACCAACGCCGACAGCAGTATCGGCCAGTCGAGCCGGCGGGCGAGCGAGTCGCGGGCGAACAGGCGGGTCCACCCCGCCCGTTCCGGCCCGTACCCGGAGACCTGGAAACTGTTGGCGCCGGTCATGTGAGCATCCTCCGGCTTTTCCGCTTACGGCCCCCGCGTCGCCTGCGCCGGGTGTCCCGGTTCTCGGCCGTCGGCGGCGCCACCGTCCCGGCGAGCCGCTGCTCGTCCGGCGCCTTCTCGCCCTCCTGGCTGGCCCGCTGGTCCTTGGCCGGGTCCTTGGAGACCTTCGGCGAGGTCATGGTGCCGTCGGTGCGGACCTTCGGCAGGTTCTTCTGCGGCGTCGGCAGCAGTGCGTTCTTCTTGTTGATCGTGCCGTCGTCGGAGACGCCGTACAGCGCGTCGTAGATATTGCGCACCGCCGGACCCGAGGCGCCGGAACCCGTACCACCCTGGGAGATCGTCATCACGATCGAGTAGTCCTTGGTGTACGTCGCGAACCACGAGGTCGTCTGCTTGCCGTAGACCTCCGCGGTACCGGTCTTGGCGTGCATCGGGATCTTGTCCTGCGGCCAGCCGACCTGCGCGAACCGCCACGCGGCGGTACCGCGGGTGGCGACACCGGCGAGGGCGTCGTCCATCTCGGCCAGCGTCTTGCGGCTTATGGGCAGCTTGCCGTGCGACTTGGGCTCGATCTCCTGGACGGTCTTGCCGTCGGCGCTGACCACGGCCTTGCCGACGGTGGGGTCGTAGAGGGTGCCGCCGTTGGAGATAGCCCCGTAGATGGTGGCCATCTGGATGGGGGTGACCAGGGTGTCGCCCTGTCCGATGGAGTAGTTGACGGAGTCACCGGCGCGCATGCGGTTGCCTTCGAGGCAGTTCTCGTAGGCGATCTTCTCGGCGTAACTGCCGTTCTTCTTGCCGTACTTGCACCAGGCGTCCTTGTTGGCCTCCCAGTAGTCCTGCTTCCACTGGCGGTCGGGGACGCGGCCGGTGACCTCGTTGGGCAGGTCGATGCCGGTCTCCGCGCCGAGGCCGAACTGGTGGGCGGTCTTGTAGAACCAGTCGTTGGGGTTCTTCTTCGGCTTGTTGCCGCCGTCGCGCTTCCATTCCTGGTGCGAGAGCCGGTAGAAGACGGTGTCGCAGGAGACCTCCAGCGCTCGGCCGAGGCTGATCCCGCCGTAGCTCTGCGACTCGAAGTTCTTGAAGACCTGCCCGCCGATCGAGTACGAGCTGGAGCATTCGTAGGGGCCGTCGAAGGAGTACCCGGCGTTGACCGCGGCGGCCGTCGGGATGACCTTGAAGATCGAGCCGGGTGCCGACTGGCCCTGGATCGCCCGGTTGAGCAGCGGGTAGTTGGAGTCCTTGCCCGTCAGCGCCTTGTAGTCCTTGCCGGAGATGCCGCCGACCCAGGCGTTGGGGTCGTAGGTCGGGTTGGACGCCATGGCGACGATGCGGCCGGTCTTGGCCTCCATCACGACGACAGCGCCGGAGTCTGCCTTGTACGGCTTGTTGGTGTTGCGGTCCCACTCCTTGCGGGCCTGCTTCATCGCCTCGTTCAGCTCGTACTCGGCGACCCGCTGCACACGGGCGTCGATGCTGGTGACGAGGTTGGAGCCGGGCTGCGCCTCATCGGCCTTGGCCTGGCCGATGACGCGGCCGAGGTTGTCGACCTCGTAGCGGGTGACGCCCGCGTTGCCGCGCAGCTCCTTGTCGTACTGGCGCTCCAGGCCGGAGCGGCCGACCATGTCCGATCGCAGGTAGGGCGAATCGGTGTCCTCGGACTGCTTGATCTCCTCGTCGGTGACCGGGGAGAGGTAGCCGAGGACCTGCGCGGTGTTGGACTTGCCGGGGCCCGGGTAGCGGCGCACGGCCTGGGGCTCGGCGGTGATGCCGGGGAAGTCCTCGGCGCGCTCACGGATCTGCAGGGCCTGCTTGGCGGTGGCCTCGTCGGTGATGGGGATCGGCTGGTACGGCGAGCCGTTCCAGCACGGCTGCGGGGTTTCGGCGTCGCACAGCCGGACCTTCTCCATGACGTCCGCGGGCTTCATGCCCAGCACGCCGGCCAGCTTGGTCAGGACGGCCTTGCCGTCGTCCTTCATCTTCAGCAGGTCGGTGCGGGAGGCCGAGACCACAAGCCGTGTCTCGTTGTCGGCGAGCGGCACTCCGCGCGCGTCCAGGATCGAGCCGCGCACGGCGGGCTGGACGACCTGCTGGACGTGGTTGCCGGACGCCTCCTTGGCGTAGGCGTCGCCCTCGCGGATCTGGAGGTACCACAGGCGTCCGCCGAGGGTGCCCAGCAGGGAGAGGACGAGGATCTGGATGACGACGAGCCGGATCTGGACGCGTGGCGTCCGGCCGGTCTCGGGGATGTTGGTCACTGCGCTGCCTCCCCCTCTCAGTGCGAGTACCAGTGCGAGTACCTGTGCGGATACGACTGTGTGCGTTCGACTGGTGAACGTCCGGCCCGCATGGCCCGGTTCCTGCCGGCCTCACCCGTCCGGGTGAACTCCCCTGCCCTCACAGCCGCTTGACCCCCTTGATGCGCCCGGCGCGCGCCGTGCGCGCCCGCACCGCCTTCACCTTCAGACCGTTCTTCAGTCCGGCGCGCTGGCCGCCGATGCGCAGCCCGGTGCCGCCGGAGAGCCAGCCGGAGGAGATGTCGGCCTTCTTCGCCTGGGAGCCGGTGTCGGCGAGCGGGTCGTTCTCCGCGCGCCGGGCCAGCGCCATGATCCCGGGGACGACGAACGGCGCGAGCAGCAGGTCGTACAGGGCGGCCGTGAACAGCAGGCTGCCGAGCCCGACATGCCGCGCGGCGGTGTCTCCGACGAGGGCGCCGACACCCGCGTACAGCAGCGTCGCGCCGATCGCGGCGACGGCCACGACGACCATCGGCCCGGTGGCCGACTTCAGCCGGCCGTTGTCCGGCTTGATGAGCCCGGCGAGATAACCGATGACGCACAGCACCAGCGCATAGCGGCCGGCGGCGTGGTCCGCGGGCGGGGCCAGATCGGCGAGCAGTCCGGCGCCGAAGCCGACGAGGGCGCCGCCGACATGGCCGTACACCATGGCCAGGCCCAGGACAGTGAGCAGCAGCAGATCGGGGACGGCGCCCGGGAGGTGCAGCCGGGCCAGGACGCTCGCCTGAAGGACCAGGGCGACGACGACCAGGGAGGAGGAGAGCAGGATTCGGTTGACGCGCATGGGGCTTCAGCTCCTACTGCTCTTGCTGGTACTCGTACTGGTTCTGGCCGTCGAGCGCCGGCTGGTCCTCGCCGTCGACCCGGGGCTCGAGGCGACCGTCGGCCTGTGGCTGGTTCTGACCGTCCTCCTCGGGCTGGACCTCACCGTCGGCGCCCGGCGTGACCGTGACCGTCACGGTCGGCGTGGGCTTGGGCCGGGCCTTTTCGGGGAGCACCGTGTCGCGCGGGTCCTTCGTGGGGGCCTGCACGACGACACCGACGATGTCGAGCTTGGAGAAGCCGACGTACGGCGTGACGTAGAGGGTGCGGGTCAGGTCGCCGCCGGACGGGTCGACGCGGGAGACGACGCCGACCGGGACGCCGGGCACGAAGGGCTTGTCGGCCTGCGAGCCGAAGGTGACGAGCCGGTCGCCCTTCTTCACCTCGGCCTTGCCGTTGAGGAGTTCCACGCGCAGCGGGCGGTCGCCCTGGCCGGAGGCGAAGCCGAGTTCGTCGGTGGACTCCATGCGCGTGCCGACGGTGAAGTCGGGGTCGTTGGCCAGCAGCACGGTCGCGGTGTTGGGGCCGACGGTGGTGACCCGGCCGACCAGCCCGTCGCCGTTGAGGACGGTCATGTCGCGCCGGATGCCGTCGTTCGCGCCGACGTCGATGGTGATGGTCCAGGAGAAGCCCTGGGCCGCTCCTATGGCGATGACCTCGGCGCCCTTGATGCCGTACTGGCCCTTGCCCGCGACCTTCAGCATCTTGTCGAGCTGCCGCAGCCGGCTGCGATCGCGGTCCTCGCTGCCCAGCTTCGCCTTGAGGGCGGCGTTCTCCTGCTCCAGCCGGGCGAGCCGGTCGTGGCGCTCGCCGGAGTCACGGATCGCGGCGACCGCGTTGCCGACCGGGTTCACCGCGGCCGACACGCCGTCCTCGATCGGGCCGAAGACCGTGGCAGCGGCCTGGCGGGCACCGTCGACCGGGGAGTCCTCACCGCCGCGGATGTCCACCGTGATCAGCGCGAACGCGATGGCGATCAGCAGCACCAGGAGCAGCCGGCTCTCTCGTGTGTCCCTCACGTGCGGCGGCCGTGCCTTTCCTCATAGGAATGTGCAGAGGTTTTGGTGTTCAGGTGTACGGAGGCTCACGGGCGAGCTTATGCCTCCATATCAACGATCCGCCGTACGAGAGGAGATCATCCCGTACGGCGGAACCGAAGAGTTACTCGGGTCTGCGTCATCTGCGCGGCTGGGCGTCCAGCACCTGCTGCAACGCCTCGAACTCCTCGACGCACTTGCCGGAGCCGAGCGCCACGCTGTCGAGTGGGTCCTCGGCGATGTGGATCGGCATGCCGGTCTCGCGGCGCAGGCGCTCGTCGAGGCCGCGCAGCAGGGCGCCGCCGCCGGTCAGAACGATTCCTCTGTCCATGATGTCGCCGGACAGCTCCGGCGGGCACTTGTCGAGGGTCGTCTTGACGGCGTCCACGATCGCGTTGACCGGCTCCTCGATGGCCTTGCGCACCTCGGCCGCGGAGATGACGACGGTCTTGGGCAGCCCGGAGACAAGATCCCGGCCGCGGATCTCGGTGTGCTCGTCGGAGTCGAGGTCGTACGCCGAACCGATCGTGATCTTGATCTGCTCGGCCGTCCGCTCACCCAGCAGAAGGGAGTACTCCTTCTTGATGTGCTGGATGATCGCGTTGTCCAGCTCGTCGCCCGCGACGCGGATGGACTGGGCGGTGACGATGCCGCCGAGGGAGATGACCGCGACCTCCGTGGTGCCGCCGCCGATGTCGACCACCATGTTGCCCGTGGCCTCGTGGACCGGCAGGCCGGAGCCGATGGCCGCGGCCATGGGCTCCTCGATGATGTGCACCTGACGGGCGCCGGCCTGGGACGACGCCTCGATGACGGCGCGGCGCTCGACGCCGGTGATGCCCGAGGGCACACAGACGACGACCCGCGGACGAGCCAGATACCGCCGCTTGTGGATCTTCAGGATGAAGTAGCGGAGCATCCGCTCGGTGATCTCGAAGTCGGCGATCACGCCGTCCTTCAGCGGACGCACGGCAACGATGTTGCCGGGCGTGCGCCCGATCATCTTCTTGGCCTCGGCACCGACCGCGAGAATGCCACCGGTGTTGGTGTTGATAGCGACCACGGACGGCTCGTTGAGTACGATCCCGCGACCCCTGACGTACACCAGCGTGTTGGCGGTCCCGAGGTCGACAGCCATGTCACGGCCGATGAACGACATTGAGTTCCCCATCAGGATTCGTCTGGCCTTCCTGGGAGCTTTTGATGGCTTGTCAGGTCGGCGAAGTGGGTGCTGTGACGTGAAGGCTTCCATCGTAGACGCGCCTGCACGAACACTGCGGGAAGGTCTTCGCCATTGTCATCAGATGGCGTGCCGCCCCGCTTGTGGAGACGGGCCATCGGGGGCTCTCGTTCCCTCGATCGCCACGCATATGCCTGCTACTGCATTCGGGTGCCGCCGTGGGCGTCACGCACGGCCCGGGAAGAAGATCTTCACCTCGCGCTCGGCGGACTCCTCGGAGTCGGAGGCGTGGATCAGGTTCTCACGGACGATCACACCGTAGTCACCGCGGATGGAGCCCGGCGCGGCGGCGATCGGGTCGGTCGGACCGGCGAGCGCGCGCAGCCCCTCGATGACCCGCTCGCCCTCGACGATCAGCGCGACGACCGGACCGGAGGCCATGAACTGAACCAGCGGCTCGTAGAAGGGCTTGCCCTTGTGCTCCCCGTAGTGCTGCTCCAGGGTCTCCTGATCCAGCGTGCGCAGCTCCAGCGCCGTGATCTGCCAGCCGGCCTTGCGCTCGATACGGCTGATGATCTCGCCGGTCAGGCCACGGCGTACAGCGTCGGGCTTGAGCAGGACGAGGGTGCGCTGGGTCACGGGAGGGCTCCTTCTTACTGCCGGTGTGCGGTGGGATGAGGTTACAGGGCGTGTCCGGGCGCCTGTTACGCAGCGTCAGGTGTGGAGGCGTCCCCTTGCTCGGCCTGCGCAGCGAATCTCGCCTTCGCCTCGTCGACCTTCCGGCCGTAGTGCACCGAGGCCCACCACAGCGCCGCGAAGACCACGCCCAGGAAGAACATCGTCGGGACGACGAACCCGGAGGCGATGAGGGCGATCTGCAGGGCCCAGCCGAGCGCGACACCGCCGGGCCGGGTCACCAGACCGCACAGCAGCACGCACAGGAACATCGCGATCCCGCTGACCGTCCACACCGTCGACATGGCCAGATCGGGGTCCTTCATGGCGACCAGACCGGCGAAGCCGATGACGAAGAACTCGCCGATCAGGGTCGAGGAACAGAGCGTACGCATCGTCGGACTCAGCCCTTCCCCAGCAGCAGCCGGGCCTCGCCGACCGTGATGACGGATCCGGTGACCAGCACACCGCCGCCCGCGAACTCGCCCTCCTCCTCGGCCAGCGTGATCGCGGCCTCCAGGGCGTCCGGCAGCCGCGGCTCGACCTGTACGCGCTCGTCGCCGAACACCTCGACGGCGATGGCGGCCAGTTCGTCGGCGTCCATGGCGCGGTGCGAGGAGTTCTGCGTGACGACGACCTCGGCGAAGATCGGCTCGAAGGCCTCGAGGAGATCGCGCACGTTCTTGTCGCCGCTCGCGCCCACGACGCCGATCAGTCGGCTGAAGTCGAAGGCCTCCCCGATCGCCTCGGCGACGACCCGCGCACCGGCCGGGTTGTGGGCGGCGTCCAGCACGACGGTCGGAGAGCGCCGTACGACCTCCATCCGCCCCGGCGAGGCCACGGCCGCGAACGCCTTGCGGACCGTGTCGATGTCCAGCGGCTCGGCCCGCGCGGCGCCGACCCCGAAGAACGCCTCCACGGCGGCGAGGGCCACGGCGGCGTTGTGCGCCTGGTGCGCGCCGTGCAGCGGCAGATACACCTCGGGGTACTCACCGCCCAGCCCGCGCAGGGTGACGAGCTGCCCGCCGACGGCGACCTGACGCGAGACGACCCCGAACTCCAGGCCCTCGCGCGCGACGGTGGCGTCGACCTCCACGGCCTTCTTCAGCAGCACCTGCGCGGCGTCCACCGGCTGCTGGGCCATGATCACGGTGGCGTCCTGCTTGACGATGCCGGCCTTCTCGGTGGCGATCTCGCCCGGAGTGGAGCCCAGCCGGTCGGTGTGGTCGAGGTCTATGGGCGTCACCACGGCCACGTCACCGTCGATGACGTTGGTGGCGTCCCAGGAGCCGCCCATGCCCACTTCCACGACGGCGACGTCGACGGGCGCGTCCGCGAAGGCCGCGTACGCCATGCCCGTGAGCACCTCGAAGAAGGACAGGCGGTACTCCTGCGAGGAGTCGACCATCTCGATGTACGGCTTGATGTCCTGGTACGTCTCGATGAACCGCTCGGCGGAGATCGGGGCGCCGTCGAGGCTGATCCGCTCGGTGATCGACTGCACATGCGGCGAGGTGTAGCGGCCGGTGCGCAGCTCGAAGGCGCCGAGGAGGGCCTCGATCATGCGGGCGGTCGACGTCTTGCCGTTGGTGCCGGTGATGTGGATCGAGGGGTACGACCGCTGCGGGTCGCCGAGCACGTCCATGAGCGCGGCGATGCGGTTGACCGAGGGCTCCAGCTTGGTCTCGCCCCACCTCGTCGCGAGTTCCGCCTCGACTTCGCGCAGGGCCTTGTCGACCTCGGGGTCCTCGGGGCGCGTGGGCACGTCTGCCTGCGGCGGGCCGCCCTGCGTGCGCAGGGTGCGGCTGCCGGCCTCGATGACGGCGAGGTCGGGGTCGCGGTCGGTTTCTGCCGCGATGATCTCGTCGAAGGGGTCGTCGCTCTCACTCACGGGGTCAGTCTACGGAGGGGGACTGACAGAGTGCGTAGGGAGTGGGGGCGGAGTGCCTAGTGGGTGGGATGGCTGATGCCGTCCGGCGGGCGCGGGGAGGTCTGTGGCTGGTCGCGCAGTTCCCCGCGCCCCTGGGTCGGCTACTGCTGGGGCAGCCTGTCCAGCTGGGCCTGGATTCGGGTGATGTCCTCCTCGGCCTTCGCCAGCCTCCCGCGGATCTTGTCCACCACCTGGTCCGGCGCCTTCGCCAGGAACGCCTCGTTGCCGAGCTTGGCCGTCGCCTGGGCCTTCTCCTTCTCGGCCGCCGCCAGATCCTTCGCCAGGCGCTTGCGCTCCGCCGCGACGTCGATCGCGCCGGACAGGTCGAGCGCGACCTGCGCGCCCGCGACCGGCAGCGTCGCCGTGGCCGTGAAGGCGTCGCCCTCCGGCTGGAGGCGCAGCAGCTGGCGGATGGCCGGCTCGTGCGGGGCGAGTGCCGTGCCGTCCAGGGTCAGACGGGCCGGGACGCGCTGGCCCGGCTGCAGGCCCTGGTCGGCGCGGAAGCGGCGGACCTCGGTGATGACCTGCTGGAGAACGGCGATCTCCTGCTCGGCCGCCGCGTCCCGGAAGCCACTGTCCTTCGGCCAGTCGGCGATGACCAGCGACTCGCCGCCGGTGAGCGTGGTCCACAGGGTCTCCGTGACGAACGGGACCACCGGGTGCAGCAGCTTCAGCGTGACGTCGAGGACCTCGCCGAGGACGCGCTTGGAGACCTCGGCGGCCTCGCCGCCCGCGGCGAACGTCGTCTTCGACAGCTCGACGTACCAGTCGAAGACCTCGTCCCACGCGAAGTGGAAGAGCGCGTCCGACAACTTGGCGAACTGGTAGTCCTCGTAGAACGCGTCGACTTCAGCGACGACGGAGTTGAGCCGGGAGAGGATCCAGCGGTCCGTCGAGGACATCTTCGACGGCTCGGGCAGCTCGCCCTCCACCGTCGCGCCGTTCATCAGCGCGAAGCGCGTCGCGTTCCAGATCTTATTGGCGAAGTTGCGGGAGCCCTGGACCCAGTCCTCGCCGATCGGGACGTCGACGCCGGGGTTGGCGCCGCGGGCGAGCGTGAACCGCAGCGCGTCGCTGCCGTACTTGTCCATCCAGTCCAGCGGGTTGACCGCGTTGCCGAAGGACTTCGACATCTTCTTGCCGAACTGGTCGCGGACCATGCCGTGCAGGGCGATGGTGTGGAACGGCGGGGTGCCGTCCATCGCGTACAGGCCGAACATCATCATCCGGGCGACCCAGAAGAAGAGGATGTCGTAGCCGGTGACCAGGACGGAGTTCGGGTAGAACTTCGCGAGCGACTCGGTCTGTTCGGGCCAGCCGAGCGTGGAGAAGGGCCACAGGCCGGAGGAGAACCAGGTGTCGAGGACGTCGGTGTCCTGGTGCCAGCCCGCACCGGACGGGGGCTCCTCATCCGGTCCGACGCAGACGACCTCACCCTCCGGGCCGTACCAGACCGGAATCCGGTGCCCCCACCACAACTGCCGCGAGATGCACCAGTCGTGGAGGTTGTCGACCCAGTCGAAGTACCGCTTCTCCATCTCCTGCGGGTGGATCTTGACGCGCCCGTCACGGACGGCGTCACCGGCGGCCTTGGCCAGCGGGCCGACCTTGACCCACCACTGCATGGAGAGCCGGGGCTCGATGGTGGTCTTGCAGCGCGAGCAGTGCCCGACGCTGTGGACGTACGGCCGCTTCTCCGCGACGATCCGGCCCTCGGCGCGCAGCGCGGCGACGATGGCGGAGCGGGCCTCCAGCCGGTCCAGCCCCTGGAACGGGCCGTGGGCGGTGATGACGGCGTGCTCGTCCATGATCGCGACGGTGGGCAGATCGTGGCGCTGGCCGATCTCGAAGTCGTTCGGGTCGTGCGCCGGGGTGACCTTGACGGCGCCGGTGCCGAACTCGGGGTCGACGTGCTCGTCGGCGACGACGGGGATACGGCGGCCGGTGAGCGGCAGCTCGATCTCGCGGCCGACGAGGTGGCGGTAACGCTCGTCCTCGGGGTGAACGGCGACGGCCGTGTCGCCGAGCATGGTCTCGGCACGCGTCGTCGCCACGACGATGGCGTCGTCACCGTCGCCGTACCGGATGGAGACGAGCTCGCCGTCGTCGTCCTGGTACTCGACCTCGATGTCCGAGATGGCCGTCAGACAGCGCGGGCACCAGTTGATGATGCGCTCGGCGCGGTAGATCAGCTCGTCGTCGTAGAGCCGCTTGAAAATGGTCTGGACGGCCTGCGAAAGCCCTTCGTCCATGGTGAACCGCTCGCGCGACCAGGCGACGCCGTCACCGAGGCGCCGCATCTGCCCGCCGATCTGCCCGCCGGACTCGGCCTTCCACTGCCAGACCCGCTCGACGAACGCTTCCCGCCCGAGGTCGTGCCGGGACTTGCCTTCCTTCCCCAGCTCCCGCTCGACGACGTTCTGCGTGGCGATGCCGGCGTGGTCCATGCCGGGCTGCCACAGCGTCTCGAACCCCTGCATGCGCTTACGCCGCGTCAGCGCGTCGATGATGGTGTGCTCGAAGGCGTGCCCGAGGTGCAGACTGCCCGTGACGTTCGGCGGCGGGATGACGATGGTGTACGGCGGCTTGTCGCTCTTCTCGTCCGCCTCGAAGTAACCGCGCTCTACCCAGCGCTCGTACAGCGGCCCCTCTACATCGGCCGGCGCGTACTGGGTCGGCAGTTCGGTGTGGGGCGCTGTTGGCTGCTGCTGAGCGTTCTCGGTCACGGGCTCAGTTTAGGGGTGTCCCGGGCGTGTCCCGAAACACGATTCTTCTGTAACGGTGGGCACCCCGATGCCATGCGTTGCCTGTGTCTGCGCCAGGATGTCAGGAACACATAAGCATCTGGAGGGGAACCCAGAAATGAGCTACAACCAGCCGGGCCCGTACGGCGGGCAGCCCCAGCAGCCCGGTCCGTACGGCCAGCCCGGACCGTACGGCCAGCAGCCGCAGGCGCCCCAGCCCGGCTACGGCTACCCTCAGCAGGCTCCGCCCGCCCAGCCCCAGCCGGGGTACGGCTACCCGCAGCAGCCCCCGCAGGGCGTCCCGCCCCAGCAGCCGTACGGCCAGCAGCAGCCGCCGTACGGCCAGGCCCCGTACGGGATGCCGCAGCCGCCGGCGCCGGGTGGCGGTGGCAAGAAGGCGGGGCTGATCATCGGGGCGGTGGCGGTTGTGGCCGCGATCGGTGTCGGGGTGTACTTCGTGATCGGCGGGGGTGGGGGCGCGGGCGCCCTCGAGGACGACGGGGCGCACAAGCTGACGACGCCGCAGACCGTGCTCGGCGAATACAAGCGGTTCGGTGAAGGCAGCCAGGCCAATGACTCCGACACCGTGAAGGACATGGAGAAGAGCGGCGTCAAGAACGGGACGACCGTCGTCGGCCAGTGGTCCACCGCCGACCTCAGCGGTTTCGACCCGAAGGACCCCTCCACACTTCCCTCCCAGGCCGAACTGCTGGCCGCCAAGGGCGTCACCATGTTGGGCGGTTATGGCGAGATCGCCGACCCCGAGTCGGCCCTGGACGAGTTCTTCGCCTCCATTCAGAAGAAGGTCAAGGAGAGCTCTTCGAGCAAGTCTTCCACCATGCAGAACGCCGAGCTGGTCGGCGAACCCGAGGAGGTCGAGATCGACGGCACGGTCGCCAAGTGCCAGTCGACCAAGGCCACCAACGCGCTCACCAAGAAGGAGTCGACCGACTGGTTCTGCGCCTGGGCCGACTACAGCACGATCGCCATGGTCTCGCCCGGCGACAACACCGGCACGGGTGTCGACAAGGACACCACGATCGACATCACCACCAAGCTGCGCGAGGAAGTCCGCGCCAAGGCCTGATGCCGTAAGTCTCACATGCGAAGGGGCCCCGGTCGCTCGACCGGGCCCCTTCGTACGTCTGCGGTACGGCTACGCCGTCTTCTGCTCCCCCGGCCCGCGCCCCCGCGCATCCCGCGGAATCAGCGTCGGGTTCACGTTCGAGTGGACGACGTCCGCCGTGATGACGACGCGGGCCACGTCCTTGCGGGACGGGATCTCGTACATCACGCCCTGGAGGACCTCCTCCATGATGGCGCGCAGGCCGCGGGCGCCGGTCTGGCGGAGGATGGCCTGGTCGGCGATGGCCTCCAGGGCCTCGCGCTCGAAGTCCAGCTCCACGCCGTCGAGTTCGAAGAGGCGCTGGTACTGCTTCACGAGCGCGTTGCGCGGCTCGACCAGGATCTGGAGCAATGCCTCGCGGTCCAGGTTGTGCACGCTCGTGATGACCGGGAGGCGGCCGATGAACTCGGGGATCATGCCGAACTTGACCAGGTCCTCGGGCATGACGTCCTCGAACTGGTCCTTGGCCTCCAGCTCGCGCTTGGAGCGGATCGTCGCGCCGAAGCCGATGCCCTTGGCGCCGGCCCGCGACTCGATGATCTTCTCCAGGCCCGCGAAGGCGCCGCCCACGATGAACAGGACGTTCGTCGTGTCGATCTGGATGAACTCCTGGTGCGGGTGCTTGCGGCCGCCCTGCGGCGGGACCGAGGCGGTGGTGCCTTCGAGGATCTTCAGGAGTGCCTGCTGGACTCCCTCACCGCTGACATCCCTGGTGATCGACGGATTTTCACTCTTGCGCGCGACCTTGTCGATCTCGTCGATGTAGATGATGCCTGTTTCGGCTTTCTTGACGTCGTAGTCCGCCGCCTGGATCAGCTTCAGCAGGATGTTCTCGACGTCCTCGCCGACGTACCCGGCCTCCGTCAGCGCGGTGGCGTCCGCGATCGCGAACGGGACGTTCAGCATCCGGGCCAAGGTCTGGGCGAGGAGCGTCTTGCCGGAGCCCGTGGGGCCCAGCAGCAGGATGTTGGACTTCGCCAACTCGATGGCGTCGTCGCGGCCTTGGGCGCCGCCGTTCTCGCCGGCCTGCACGCGCTTGTAGTGGTTGTAGACGGCGACGGAGAGGGCTTTCTTGGCGGCCTCCTGGCCGACCACGTAGCCCTCCAGGAACTCGTAGATCTCGCGCGGCTTGGGCAGTTCCTCCCAGCGGACCTCACTGGTCTCCGCGAGCTCTTCCTCGATGATCTCGTTGCAGAGATCGATGCACTCGTCGCAGATGTACACACCAGGGCCTGCGATGAGCTTCTTGACCTGCTTCTGGCTCTTGCCGCAGAACGAGCACTTGAGCAGATCGCCGCCGTCACCGATGCGTGCCACGGTGTGCTTCCCCTTCGCCTGGGAGACGCCTGGACGTTTTCGAATCCAGCGGCTCCTGGTGCTGCCTTATGTCCGACGGTACCTTGCCGAGCCCCCCGTTCGGGCCCCCCTTGGCGCGGTTCACTTTGACGTGCACCGTCCCAAACCGTGCCAAGGGGCAGCAGACAATACCGGGTCCGCGTCAGCGAACGTCGGCGTTGTTCATCTTCCGCGTGGAGATGATCTGGTCGATCAGCCCGTACGACAGCGCGTCCTCGGCCGTGAGGATCTTGTCGCGCTCGATGTCCTCGCGGATCTTCTCGATCGGCGTGGTGGAGTGTTTGGCCAGCATCTCCTCCAGCTGCGAGCGCATCCGGAGGATCTCGTTGGCGGCGATCTCCAGGTCGGAGACCTGGCCGCGGCCCGTCTCGCTGTAGGGCTGGTGGATCAGCACGCGCGCGTTGGGCAGCGCCATGCGCTTGCCGGGCGTGCCGGCGGCCAGCAGGACGGCCGCGGCGGAGGCCGCCTGGCCCATGCAGACCGTCTGGATGTCCGGCTTCACGAACTGCATCGTGTCGTAGATGGCCGTGAGCGCGGTGAAGGATCCGCCCGGGCTGTTGATGTAGACCGAGATGTCCCGGTCGGGGTCCATCGACTCCAGGCACAGCAGCTGCGCCATGACGTCATTGGCGGAGGCGTCGTCGATCTGCACGCCGAGGAAGATCACGCGCTCTTCGAACAGCTTCGCGTACGGGTCGTACTCGCGGATGCCCTGCGAGGTGCGCTCGACGAAGCGGGGGATGACGTAGCGGGACTCGGCGGCGGGACCCGTGTACTCGGCGCGCGTGCGGTCGTACAGGCCGCTGCCGGGGAAGTCGTTCACTGTCTGTCTCCTAGGGGCTCAGGCGGTCGGCTGGGGGCGCTGTGGGGGCCTCAGGCCCCGGTGCCGCCGCCGCCCGGCATACCGGCGGCCGTGGGCATGATGTCGTCGATCAGGCCGTACTCCTTGGCCTCGATCGGGTCGAACCAGCGGTCGCGGTCCGAGTCGCGGGTGATCTGCTCGACCGTCTGGCCGGTGTGGAAGGCGGTCAGCTCGGCCATGCGCTTCTTGGTGTGCAGCAGCCGCTCCGCGTGGATCTTGATGTCCGAGGCGGAGCCCGCGAGGCCGGCGGAGGGCTGGTGGATCAGGATCTCGGCGTTGGGCAGCGCGAAACGCTTGCCGGGGGTGCCGGCGCTGAGCAGGAACTGGCCCATCGAGGCCGCCATGCCCATGGCGATGGTGACCACGTCGTTCTTGATGTACTGCATGGTGTCGTAGATCGCCATGCCGGCCGTGATCGAGCCGCCGGGGCTGTTGATGTAGAGGTAGATGTCCTTGTCCGGGTCGGCGGCAAGGAGCAGCAACTGTGCGGTGATCCGGTTTGCGATGTCGTCGTCGACCGGCTGGCCGAGGAAGATGATCCGCTCGTTGAGCAGCCGGTTGTAGACATGGTCGCCGAGGCCACCGCCGATGGAGGGCTCGCCTGCGGCGGAGGGCATCAGATTCGTCACGTATCCACCTGCTCGTCTTACGACGGCGCCGGGCCGTCTCACGTGTTCTGCGTGGGCAACGGGGGCTCCCCTGCCCTCATACTCATGGACCCTAACGCGGTGGCCCGGTGCCGCAATCCCGGTTCCGCGGGTGTTCGCCGGGGGCGTAGAGCCTCCGGCGGTTGGGCGGATGCCTACGCGCCGTGACTGTGCCGGTGCGTGGGCGGCCGCGGGACCGTCGGGGCCGTTCGCGCAGTACCCCGCGCCCCTTCAGGGACGATGCACAGCCGCACGACAGAAGGGCCCCGGGACGTGATACGTCTCCAGGGCCCTCCCTACGATCTTCCAGGCGCCGTGGGCTCAGCCCTCGGACTTCTCCTCGTCGGCGGCGTCGGCGGTGCCCTCGGCGACCTCCACGGTCTCCGTGGCCTGCTCGACCTCGTCCTCGTCGCTCAGGTCGATGACCTCGCCGTTGGTGTCCTTGACGACGGCCTTCTCGACCACGACGGCCAGGGCCTTGCCGCGGGCGACCTCGCCGACCAGGAGCGGAACCTGGCCGCCCTCGACGACCGCCTGGGCGAACTGGTCGGGGGACATGCCGGAGGAGGAGGCGCGGCGCATGAGGTGCTCGGTGAGCTCCTCCTGGTTGACGTTCAGCTTCTCCAGCTTGACCAGCTCGTCGAGGAC
Organism: Streptomyces sp. UG1; assembly: GCF_049974585.1. Classification (NCBI taxonomy): domain Bacteria; kingdom Bacillati; phylum Actinomycetota; class Actinomycetes; order Kitasatosporales; family Streptomycetaceae; genus Streptomyces; species Streptomyces sp. UG1. The sequence goes on from NZ_JBNGGG010000011.1 coordinate 31,346, forward strand.
GAACTGGGTCTTGATGCCCTTGACCGCGGCCTCGCGGGTCTCGGTCTCGAACTCCTCCTCGGTCTTGCCCTGGATCTCCAGGTACTTCGCGAGGTCCAGGCCCATCTGGCCGAGCTGGTGGTGCTCGAGGTTGTGCTTACGGGTGTTGATCTCGTCCTCGAGCAGCTTCTCGGGGACCGGGACCTCGACCAGCTCGAGCAGCTTCTCCAGGACGCGCTCCTGGGCCTGCGTGGCCTGGTCGTACTGCTTCATGTTCTCGAGGCGCTTGCGGCTGTCGGCCTTGAGCTCGTCGAGGGTGTCGAACTCGGAGGCGAGCTGCGCGAAGTCGTCGTCCAGCTCGGGCAGTTCGCGCGCGGCGACCTGGCTGACCTTGACGGTGACCTCGGCCTCCTTGCCGGCCGCCGAGCCGCCCTTGAGCTCGGAGGTGAAGGTGGCCTCGCCACCGGCCTCGAGCCCCTTCACGGCGTCGTCGATGCCGTCCAGCAGCTCACCGGAGCCGATGGTGTAGGAGACGCCGCTGGCGACGCCGTCCTCCAGGACCTCGCCGTCGACCTTGGCCTCCAGGTCGATGGTGACGACGTCGCCGTCCTCGGCGGCGCGCTCGACGGGGGACGTCGAGGCGAAGCGCTCACGGAGCTGCTCGACCGACTTCTCGATGTCCTCGTCGGTCACCTCGACGGCGTCGACCTCGACCTCGATGCCGGAGTAGTCCGGGATCTCGATGGCCGGGCGGACGTCGACCTCGGCGGTGAAGTTCAGCGTCTCGCCGTCCTTCAGCTCGGTGATGTCGACCTCGGGCTGGCCCAGGACGCTGAGCTCGGCCTCGTTGACCGCGTCGGTGTAGAACTTCGGCAGCGCGTCGTTGACGGCCTCCTCCAGCACGGCGCCACGGCCGAACCGCTGGTCGATGACGCGGGCCGGGATCTTGCCCTTGCGGAAGCCCTTCACCGTGACCTGCTGGTTGATCTTCTTGTACGCCGCGTCGAGGCTGTCCTTGAGCTCCTCGAAGGGCACCTCGACAGTGAGCCGAACCCGGGTCGGGTTCAGGGTCTCCACGGCGCTCTTCACGGTTCGGTCTCCTTGTGGCTGACTTCTTGGGTTCTGCCGGAGCCAGACTGGTCCGGCGGATTCGCCGCCCGGAGGACTTCGTGACTTCGTACGGTTCGTACGGAGAGACATACGGGCGTGCAGCTTGCATAGTAACGGCAGCGGCGACACGCCCTCAAAGGCGATCACGGGACGCGATCACCGAGGTCGTCGCGCATATGGCCGGTCTTCACCGGACGTGGTCGGGGTGGCGGGATTTGAACCCACGGCCTTCCGCTCCCAAAGCGGACGCGCTACCAAGCTGCGCCACACCCCGTGCTGGTGCGACACGTAGGGTACATGCCCGCAGGCAGTGGGGCCGCCGCATTTATGGGGTGTGCGGCGAGGGGGGCCGACCCGCTACGATGCATCCTGTGCCGCGGTCGCCTGACCTGCGGCGCGTCCGTGCGGGCGTAGCTCAATGGTAGAGCCCTAGTCTTCCAAACTAGCTACGCGGGTTCGATTCCCGTCGCCCGCTCTGTACGGCTCAGGGCCAGGTCAGAGGGAAATCCTCCGCCTGGCCCTGATCGTTTTCGGGGGCTCCGTTCAGTCCGTCGTGTCCCCCGCGTGCCCCTTGGGCTTGCGATCTTTCTTCTTCTTGGACTTCTTGCCGCTCTTCCGACTCTTCTTCACGATCTCGCTCACGCCATCCGCGATCAACCGGTCACGGTCCGCGCTCGCGTGCTGATAAATCAGCGCGGCACGGGTCGTGCTGTGTCCCATGCGGGCCATCAGCTCCCGCGTGCTCGCACCGGTCGACGCGGCGAGGGTGTTCCCCGTGTGCCGGAGATCATGAAAGTGCAGGCCCTTGATGCCGGCATCGGCGCACGCCTTGTGCCACAGCCGGTTGAAGTGGTTGCGGCGAGGAGTCGCACCCTTGGCCCCGACGAAGACACGGCCATCGGCGCCCGGCTCGGCATACTGCTTCAGGTGCTCGCGGATCTCCGAGAGGATCACGACCGGGATCGCGACGGTGCGCTTGCCAGCCGCGCTCTTGGGTGCCTTGATCTCCCGTTGCCCGTTGAACAGCTCAGCGACCGCACGCCGAACCCGTACGGTGCCATGCTCCAGGTCGACGTCCCGGCGGTGCAGCCCGATCAGTTCACCCCAGCGCAGGCCGAGGAGGCCGGCCATGAGAACGAGCACCTTGTACCGGGGCTGGATCTTGCCGGCGAGGGCATAGACCTCTTCCACGGTGGCAGTCGGCCGCTCCGGGGTGTGTACGACGCTGGCACCCTTGATCTGGCACGGATTGCGCCTGATCATCTGGTCCGACACAGCCGTGCCCATGATCGAGCGAAGCAGGGCGTACGCCTTCGCGACGGTGGTCGGTCCCGTGCCGGAAGCAAGCTTGTCGGCGCGCCAGCCCCGAACGAGTGCGGGTGAGATCGCGGCGACGTTGACCGTTCCGAAGGCGGGCTCAAGGTGGTGCTTCAGGAGCGAGCCGTAGAGCTGTCGCGTGGTGGTCGTGATCTCTCGTTCCTTGATCCAGGCTTCGGCGTACGGGCCGAAGGGCACTTGCCCCGCGTCCGGGTCGTGCCAGTCGCCACGGCGCATTTCCGACTGCTTGTCGGCGAGCCATTCGTCAGCGTCCTTCTTCGTGCGGAAGGTCTCGGGAGCCGGGCGGAGCTGACCGTCAGGGGCGAGGTAGCGCGCCTGATAGCGCCCCGACGGGAGCTTGCGGACGCGCCCGAACTGGCGGCGCTTGCCGGCCATCAGGCGGCCTTTCCGTAGCGCTGGCGGGGCTCCACCGTGTTGGCGGCCAGGAACGCTCGTACGGCGCTCTCGGGGATGCGGACGTGCCGACCAACCTTGACGTACGTGATGCGCCGCTCTTCGACCAGGCGCCGGGGGAAGCGCACGGTGGTGCCGAGGATCTCGGCTACGTCGGTGACACTGAGGTATCGCTCATTCATGGCCGTACTTCCCTTCTGTCCGGGGCGAGTTGGCGAGTTCGGTGCGGGCGGTTTCGCGGTTGAGTTGGAGGTCGCGGGCCATGGACGCGGCGAGGGCGGATTCACCGGGGGTGTGGCCGTGGCCGGCGTACTGCCAGGAGGCGAGGACGAGCACGGTGTCCGGTTCGTGGCCGTCGAGGCCGAGGGCTTCGCGTTCCTGTGCGGCGCGGTAGTCGGCGCGGATCTGCCGCAGCACGCCGAGGGTGGTGGAGTAGCGCCGGGACTTGGAGGAGAAGTGGCCGCGAAAGCCGAGCATGTGTGCCCACGCGGTCAGCCGGCGATCCGGGTAGACCGGATCGAGGTCGAAGCAGGCTTCGATCAGGCGGCGGGGATGGTCGGGCAGGCCGAGGAGAACGGCGGCTTCCCGGTTGCCGATGCGCCGGTCCACGGTGCCGGTGTTCTCGGCTGCTTTGGTGGCGTACTTGGCGACGTAGGAGGCCACGGCCTGTTCGGTGATCTCGGAGCCGTCTCCGAACGCCTTGATCGGGCGGACGTCGAGCTGTCGACCCCAGCGCAGACGCCAGCCGTCGAGGTAACCCATCTCTTCGTTGGGCGGCACCGTGATCGTGGTGTACGGGTGTGCGGCGGCGGCGCGGATGGCCCGGGTGAGTAGTTCCGTGCTCGCCCAGGAGGGCGGTGCGGTATCGGGGCCGTCCGGTCCGTCGAGGCGGATCACGGCGTGGAAGTGGACGGCACCGCGCTTCTGGAACTCGGCGACCTTGCCGTAGGAAAGCCGAGCGACCTCTTTGAACGCCTTCTGTGTGATGCCGACCTGAGCGGCGATCTCGCGGCGCAGCCGGTTGGCGAAGCGGTGCCACAGCTCCCCGGCGTGGTTGTTGAACAGCACCGCACCCGCGTAGTCGTACGCGTCGGGATCGAGCGGCGTGCCGAGCGCCGGGTCGTCGTCGCGGTGGGCGGTGCCGCAGCGGCAGGCGCCGTGTGTGGGCCGGTTGTGGACGGGGCCGAAGGACGGTGCGGTGAGGGTGGCGAAGACGCGGGGCCGGTTGCGGATCGTGGCGGGGATCTCGTGGCGGGTGTCGCCGACGAGGCCGGCGCGGATGAGGTGGTAGGTGTCCCCGGCGTAGGTCCAGGCGCACGAGGGGCAGCGGGAGGCACGGCGGTTGCCGCAGGCGATGCGCAGCCGGCCACCGGGTTCGGTGTCGGTGGTGTAGTTGCGCAGCGTCTCGCCAGTCGCCTTGTCCTTGGTGATGGACCAGCCGGTGAGGTGGATCGGGTCGGAGCAGCCACCGGTGCGCTTGATCTGGTCCTGCCAGCGGTCGAAGCCGGGGGATGAGGCCACCCGAAGCATGTCGCCGAGGGTGGCCTCATCCAGGCCCGCCGCCAGGGTAGCGGTGTCGGTCACACCAACACCTCCTGACGGGTGGTCAGGAAGGCGGTGCCGATCCACCGCGTGTAGGCGGGCGGGATCGCCTCGGTCAGTTCCTCGGGGACGTCGGTCCAGGTGATGCCCATGGCCTGTTGCATCTCGGGGACGGTGGCCTTGCCGCCGCCGTCCCCGTACGCGGCCACATAGGGGCCGTCGCGGTAGACGCCGTGGCGCCAGCCCCGCACGTAGCCCCGGTGGCGGGGGTGGGCCGGCTGCATGGCACCCCAGCCGCCAAGCTCGAAGTTGCGGTGCCGCAGCACGCCGAGACCGAACATCTCGCCGCACAACGACACGTCTTTGCGGATCTCGGCGCGGCCGTTGGGCTGTTCGATCACATACGGCAGGCCGGACCGGTCGAGCAGCGTCCGCGTGGGGGCGACGAGGTCGGTGTGCGTGCCGCCCCAGCCCTGGGAGGCGTTGGTTCCCACGGTCAGGGCACAGCCGGCCTGGCAGGGCGGGGAGGCGTGCACGAGGGTGTACCGGGCGATGTCGCCGGTGAAGATCAGGTGGGCGAGGTATTCGAGGGCATCGCCTCGGTGGTAGGCGAAGGGGTAGTTCGGGCGGTCGGCGATGTCGCAGCCGTCGACCTCGAACCCGGCGAGGTGGTAACCCCAGCCGGCGCCACCGGCGCAGGAGAACAGGTCCAGGACGCGAGGGCGGTTCATGCGGCGACCTCCAGCGCGGCGGGGACCAGGGGGCGGCGAACAGTGCGGGTTCCGGTGCCGTGACAGGCCGGGCAGTGGGTGGTGACGGTGCGCAAGTGGCTGTGTCGGTCGCGCCCGCCGAGGGTGACCTTGACCGAGGCGAAGCCGTCGCAGTCCGGGCAGATCCGCGCGTTGGTGGCGGTGGCAGGAGTGGGGCCGGTCATGATGGTGGTTCCTTCCGGTTCAGTGGATCGGACAGGGACGGCGCCCGGAGCGGACGAAACTTGGCGGTAGAGGCCGCTCCGGGGGCCGGTCAGCGTCGCTTCGCGTCGGAGGCGAGCAGGGAGCGCAGTACGACGGCGCACACGGCGACCGAGGCGCCGGTGATGGCGACCGCGAGGAGCATGGAGACCAGGACGGCGCCGACGACGAGAACCACGGCGGTGCCGCCGCCGACGAGGGCGACCAAGGTGCCGGGGGTGAGCTGCACGACCGGTCGGGACGGCGCCGGCGCCACGGGGGCGGGCGGCGGGGTCTGGGCGGCCGGGATGACGGCGGTCGGCTCGACCACGGCGGGCGGGGCGGTGTGGCCGGTCGGGGTGGGCATGGTCGGGATCTTCGGGCGGAGCATCGGTCAACTCCCTTCCAGAGCGGGTTACTTGACGAACGGGTCGATGGTCGGGGCGATCAGGCTGCCGGCGAGGATGTAGCCGCCGATCAGCAGGACGAGGACGAGCCAGAGCGGCGGGCGGACGAGCTTGATGCCGACCACGGCCAGGCAGGCGATGAAGAACCACAGCGGCACGGACACGACGGTCAGCTCCCCCGGTTCTCGTACTTGCTCTTGATCCGGCAGCGGTGGCCCTTGGCCGCGACGCACACGGCGCCGTAGCTGGAGTACTCGGCCGACCAGCCGCACTGATCGGCGGTGCAGGAGGCGAGGTAGCCCTTCTCGCCGTCCCGGGTCAGCGCACGGCCGATCTCTACGGGGCCGTAGCGCACCAGGCGCTGGAAGAGGAAACCCATGGCTTCAAGTCCTTTCTGAATCAGGCGAGTTGGGCGGCGATGGCATCCGCCATGGCGGGCGGAACGTTGAGACGGGCGCGCAGGGTGTCAAGGTCGATCGGCGATCCAGTGCGCGCCTGGTGGTCATCGGCAAGCCGGCGGGCGTGCGCCACGAGCGCCGGCGGGGCCTCGATCGCGGGAGCCGGAGGGGCTTCCGGTAGGGCGGGGGCCGGTTCGGCGGCGGGGATCGACTCGGGTTCGGCGATCGGCTCGGGGGCGCGCGTCACCGTGGCCGGCTCAGCGGGCTCCGGAGCATGGTCGCCGGACACGGGGCGGGGTGTGGGGCTGTGGGCGAGGAGGGTGCCGCCGAGGAAGGCGAGCGCGGGCCAGCCGGCGACACCGAGGCGGAGCAGGGCGGGCGGATGTTCCAGGTCGAGGAATCCGGCGGTGGCGACGTTGGCGCCGAGCGAGGCGACCAGGGCGATCAGGAACCAGCACCAGGCCAGCCGGGACGGGCCGTCCGAGCGCAGCCGACGCCACGCAGCCACGAGCAGCAGGTCGACCGAGACCGGATAGGCCCATGCCTTCCAGCCGGTCTGTCCGGCCGCGGCGGCGAGGTCGTGCAGGTGGGCGAAGGACAGCGCACCGGCGATCACGGCCTGTACCAGGACGGCGTCCGGGCGGATCGTGCGGGGCATGCTCTTCACCTCCTTCAAGGGGGTTGGGCCAGGGCGGGGCGGGGATCGAGTCCGGCCGCCCAGCCCTGGCGGGGTTCAGTCGGTGGTGGCTTCGCCGGAGCCCCAGCAGGTCAGGCAGAGGCCGGTCTGGTGGTCGTCGGTGATGCGGCCCTTGCGGGTGCCGACCTTGACGGCTTCGGTGATCTCGCCGTTGCCGTTGCAGTCCGGGCACTTCGCCGGTTTCGGCGGAGCCGGCTTGCGGCGGGTGGCGGGCTTCTTCGCGGCACTCACGGCGTCCACCCCTCGCCGGGGTACTCCGGGCCGTCGCTGGGGTCGTAGCCGGGCGGGAACAGGCCGGGCGGAGGCTCCGGCAGCGACACGGCCAGGGCGCCGCCCACGACATCGGCGAAGTCCAGGTCGGCACCCGGGGTGTCGGCGTAGAGGGCGAGCCGACCGAGCATCGCCACGGTGAGGACGAAGTCCTCGCAGTTCGGGCACATGGCGGTCACCGGTCCTGGGTGTTGTCGCCGAGGTTCTCGGCAGCCCACAGGCGCAGGTCTTCGGCTTCCTGCTCGTTCAGCGGCTCCGGGACCGATCGGGCCTGGTCAAGGGCGCCCTCCAGGTTCCGGAAGGTCTCTTCACGCATCGGATTTCCTCCTGATTCGGGCATGGCTGGGGTAGGGACGTGGCGCGATGCGGTCACGCCGACCGGGATCGAGCGGGGAGGGATCAGGCGGCTTCGGCGAGCGGTTCGACCGTCGCGGGCGCCTCGACCGGGCCGAGGTCGAGCACGGGGCGGAAGCGGGCCAACTCCGGAATGTCCGGGGTGAGACCGGCGTACTTGTTGCAGGCGGTCACGGCCTCCCGCATCGACGTGTACGGGGCCCGGATCCGGGTCCAGTCGCCGTTGGAGTAGCCGACCACGGCCATACCGGGCCGGTCGTTACGGATCTGCGTCGCGGCGAACACCGCGTGCGGGGACACGTCACCGAACGCCATCTTCGCCGACGACTCGTCATTGACCCGATGCGCCATCCGGCCCGTGAGCTGGGCACGCAGCATCGTGATGCCGTCGCCGAGTTCGGAGCCGAAACGCTGACCGTAGATATCGAGGAAGATGCCGGCCGCGCGACCGAGCTGGGCCAGGCGGACCAAAGCGACGATGATGCGCTCACGCCGCTTCTTCTCCGCCGTGGTCGTGAACAGGGCGAGTTCGGCGATCTCGTCGATCGTGAGCACCACCGGCACCGGCCGCAGATACTCCGGCAGACCCCAAATGTTCGCGGTGATCTCCGCATCCGGGGTGTCCGCGCTGATCCGCTGTTCCCGACGGATCACCTGATACGTCGCCTCCATCCGCGCCACCAACGCCTCCAGCAGATCAGCCGCATCATCCGGGTTGTCCGCGAGCGCAGAGAACCGGCGAGCCAACGGAGACAGCTCCACGCCGCTCTTGCAGTCGATGCCGACCAGCGCGACGTGCTGCGCGGCGAGTTCCTTGATGACCCGGCGTTGCGTGACGGACTTGCCGGAGCCAACCGCGCCGAGGGTGACCGAGTGCGGCACCACCTTGTAATCGCGGTAGTGGACCGAGCCGTCCTCACACAACGCGACCGGGATCCGCAGTTCGCTCCGCTCGGTCCGGGCTGGCATCTGCACCCGCCGGAGCACGTCATAACCGGTCGTCGCGATCTCTACCACACCGGGCTTGATCTCGCGGGAGGTGACCTGATGGACACCGAAGGCATGCCGCAGCCGATCAACGGCCGCCGAGTAGTCGAAGGCATCCTGTCCCGGCATCATCCGGATCCGCAGCCGCAGCCCCGTCCGGGTCGGCTTGATCCACATCAGCCGGGGGACCCGTTGGCGCGGCGTCTGCCACTTGAAGATCCGGGACAGCCACAGCCGGAACCGGGAGGCCGGGACCGTCAGGTCACAGGCGTCCATGACCGACGCGTAGCGGATACGGACCTTGGCCGTGGCGTAGACGACACCGAAGGTCATCCAGAACCAGGCGGGGCGGCGCCACCGAAGCAGCAGCGCCAGCCCAACCAGGACCACCACGACGGCGATCAGCAGCCACCGCATGATCAGGCCGCCTTCAGGTTCTTCGAGCCGCCGGCGTCCACGGCGGTGACCGCGACCGCGCGGAAGCTGATGCCGTGCCGCTTCTGGCCGTTGAACTCGTTCTCCCACGGCCGAGCCACCAGACCGGTCAGCGCGACCGGCGTACCCATCGCCAGCTCACCGGAGATGGCCGACTCACCCACGGTGACCTTGACCACCTCGGCGTTGCCGTTCATCACGAACAGCACGTCCAGGGTCACCAGGAACTCACCGGTCTGCCGGTCCGCAGCCCGCTCCTGGGTCTTCTGGTTCGCGTACTTCGGCTGCGGAGGCTGAGCCACCATCAAGGTCGCGCCGGCGGTGTCCACGGGGATCTGCTGCATGATGGAACTCCCTTTTGGGATGAGCCCCGGACTGCGTCGTGATCTTGGCGGATGGCACGCAGTCCGGGGCGACTTGTTGTTGCGACACCACCGAAGCTACTCGCAGAAAAACTGCGAGTCAACAGAAAAACTGCGACTAGTAGGAGTTCTCTGAGTCTGCGACACTGAGTGCGACGACAAGGAGGAAGAAATGGCCAACTTCGGGCTTTTTGTTCGCTTCACGCTGCGTGATGGTGCTGGCGAAGCGTTCGACGCACTCATGCGAGAGACGACGGCAGGGATTCGGGCGCACGAGCCCGGCACGCTGGTCTATGCATGCCACGAGGTCGAGGGCGCACCCAATGAGCGGATCTTCTACGAGCTGTACACCGATCACGACGCCTTCGAGGAGCACGAGCGCCAGCCGCACACGCGCCACTTCCTGGCCGAGCGCTCCAAGTACGTCGAGAAGACCGAGGTTGACCGCCTCCAGCCGTACGCCGGCAAGTACCCCACCGGAGCCGAGAAGTGACGGTTTCCGACGCCAAGACCGTCGGCCAGAGAGTGAAAGAGCTGCGCCGCGCCGCCGGCATGTCACAGGGCGACCTTGCTGCCGCCATGGGGCGCTCTGAGAGCTGGGTCTCACAGGTCGAAAGAGGCGTACAGCCAGTTGAGCGGCTGTCGGTCCTTCAAGCTCTCGCCGACGCGCTCAACGTGCCCGTACGCGACCTACGGCCGGATGCCGCTGCCCCGGCGGAGGAAACCGAGCCAGAGGAGCAGACGAAGAGCAACGACCTCGACGGTCTACGGGTAGCCCTTACCGGTCACCCCGCGCTGGGCAGCCTCTTCCAGCAGCCCCCTGCCGAATCGACTCCGTCACTTGCCGACTTCCGCCAACAGGTCGACAAGGCGTGGACTCTCGTACACGCATCAAGCTACGCGGCACTGAGCGATCATCTTGCCAAGCTCCTCCCGAGTATCGAGACCGCAGTACGCCAAGCGCCAGCAGGCGAACGCGCGGAGCTCCATGCCCTACGCGCCAAGGCATACCAGGTGGCCGCATCTAGCTTCACCCGCCAAGACCAGGCTGACGCAGCATGGGTCGCAGCCGACCGAGCACTACAGGCAGCCGAACTTGCAGGCCAGCCGCTGGAAGTCGTCGCAAGCCTGTTCCGAATGGCGCACGCTTTCATGCGGCAGCGGCACATGGACCAAGCCGAGCAGGCAGCGCAATCCGCTGCGGCCGTCATGGGTCCGAGGACAGAGGCACCGGCGTGCCCACCGGAAGAGCTGTCGCTTTTCGGCGCCATGAACCTCGTCCTTGCAGTGATCAACGCGAGGGAGGGCAACCGAGGGCGGACCCACGAGCACATCGATCGAGCGCGCGGGATCGCAGCGCGGTTGGGCGGGGACCGAAACGACTTCGACACGGAGTTCGGGCCGACGAACGTCGAGATCCACGCCGTAAGTACCGCAGTGGAGTTGGGAGATGCTGGACTCGCCCTAGAGGTAGCCCAGCAGGTTGACGCATCAGGTCTTTCGCCCGAAAGGCAATCGCGTTTCCTGCTTGACGTGGCGCGGGCACACGCGCAGCGGCGACACGTCGGTGAGGCCACAGCCGCACTCATGGAGGCCGAGTCCCTGGCACCGGAGCAGATCCACGATCACCACTTGGCCCGCGAGGTCATCCGCGACTTGATCCAACTCTCGGACCCTCGCATCCCCGAGTCGCTGCGCAACTTGGCTGAGCGAAGCGCCGTGATCTAGGTGCCCGTCACCCGAAGCCCCGCGCGGTAGGAGATCTCGTACGTCACGCACGGCGGCGCGGACAGAGTTTCCCTACTTCATCAAGGCTCGCTTCGCTCGCGGCTGCTGCTTCAGCCGCGAGCGCTGGCCACCCGATCCACGGGGCAACATCCCACGGGAGCGGGAGAGCTCGCAGCACACCGCCGCCACGATCCGACCTCTGTAGGGGGAACACTTCAGTACCTGTTGCCTCGCACCTGCGGGCCGAACCCACCAGCCACACCAACACCCGCGCTGCCTGACAGAGTCAGGTCGATCAATGATCGAGGGCCGCGCACGCGCGGCGGCGCCGGGCGGCCGCCGCCCCGCTGCCTCCATGTCTGCGCCACCGGCTGCGCGTCGCCGTCCGCCCGTCGCCACCAGCAGCGGCCAAATACAGCACTGGGACAGGTGAGCCAAGGGGACTGCCGCACAGCAGGTCACAGACGCTTTGTGTTACCGAATGAGGCCGGATCGTGGCGGCGGTGTGCTGCGAGCTCTCCCGCTCCCGGGGTCGTTGCCCCGTGGCTGGGGTGATCGACTCCGCGACTTTAGGCAGCCACTTTGGGGCGAGCCTCGAAGATCATGGCCCCAACGTCGTGCTTTAACGGGCAGGTCCACAGACTGCCCGACTCGCCGGAAGCTTACGGGGCCATGATCACTCGCCCCAAAGCAGCTCCCGCCCAAAGTCGCTCCGTCGATCACGTGGGCGGGCGCCCCAAGCCGATGATGAAGTATCTGAGAGATCGGAGGGCCATCGCCAGCATGGATGAGGGAACAGCAGCGCTGATTGCAGGGCTTGCCGGGCTAGTGGGAGCGCTTGGAGGCGCCATCGTCGGCGCCGTAGCGGCGGTGCGAGGCGCCCGCATCGGGGCCGAGCAGGCGGCCGAGACTGCGCGACAGCAGGTTCGAGACCAAGCGTCTGTCGACCACGATCACTGGTTGCGTCAACAGAGACTTGAGGCGTACACCAGGTTCCTCGCGGGATACGACGACTGCACCAAGGTCATGCAACGAATCCGCAGACAGATCCTGGATATGTCCGCTGAGGCGGATCCACCCGAGCAAGATTTCGACGAGGTAGCCGCAGCAGTGAACGCGCTCCGTCGATTGCGACAGAGCGTCAAGCTGGTGGGCCCTGATTCCATCCACTCCCGCGCTGTTGCTCTGGAAGACGCCGTCTGGGACTACCACGCCGCCCTCCAGGACCTTGCCGAGGCCGTGGCAGGCGCTGATCCAGTAACTGACCAGGTGCGCGAGGAGGAGTACCAAGGAATGCGTGGCACGGCAGACGCTCATGATGCCTTCGTCCGAGCAGTTGGCTCACTTCTTGAGCATGCGGGCACCCCCACGACCTGACGATGACTGGCTGGAGCCCTGAGCGAACAGGGGCGGACAGCGGCGGTGAACGCCGGCGCACGGTCGGTCGAGGTCTACGGCGAGTTGGCCGACGTCCCTAGAGCCCCATGATCGACCTGATAAGGATCACGCCAGTCGGCAAAGGCCAGCAGGGCGCGAGTACGTGACCGTTGAACAAGGCCAAATCGCGCCCTACTGGCATCCGCTCGGAATCAACCACACTTTGGCACATGGGGGTTTTATCCGATCAGGACCACTTCGTATGTGATCGCTGCGGTAGTGCAAGCCCGACCGTGTGCGAACGAGGGCGAATCGACCTCATGGCCAAGCTCTGTGACGGCTGCTGGAACAGGCTCGCCAACGAGATGGCCGAAGTCGACGGTGCTACAGCCGTTCCGAGGCCCGATCCCGACCCCGACGACGTGTCATGGATCGAACCGCCCACTTGTCCCAGATGCGGAGCACTCATCCGCGTGTACCCCACGAACTATGACCGGTGGGTCAGCTTGGCCACGGTAGAACTGCCCGCCAAAGACGTCCCAGAGGCCTTCCGCTGGCGTTTGACGCCGCTCCCGACCCGATCCCACATCGCGACCGATATCGTGGCTGTACGGGTCCGTGGAGTCGATCCTCTACCCGGCGAACCCGTCGTGCCGGCTCACCGCATGATGTGCATCCCCGATCGGGATGGGCCGTAGGTGACAGCGCGTATGCGCAATGTAGGCGTGCCCCCAGCGTGCCCGGTCGAGCAGCACGCAGCGGGGAACAACGGGGAATCTCGGCGAGCAGCGCAACAACCCGCAGGTCAGCGTCTTGCCAGTTCAGCCCGGATCCGCATACGCGATCTTCCAAACTAGCTACGCGGGTTCGATTCCCGTCGCCCGCTCTGAACGGCTCAGGGCCAGGTCAGAGGATCAATCCTCCGCCTGGCCCTGATCGTTTCCGGGCCCGCGCGCAGCGTGGTTTCACAGGTCGCGTACGTCCGTGGTGTAGACGGCGCGCAGGCCGTACGGGACGTAGAGGGCGTCGCCGACCAGGACCGGTGGTGCGGTGATGGAGGTGGTGAGGTCGAGGTCGCCGCCGTCGTCGCGGCCCGCGCGGGTGCCCGTGACCCTGCCGGTGCGCACGTCGATGGCGGCGAGGCGGCCGCTGGGGGATCCCAGGTAGAGGCGGGTGGCGGAGGCGACGGGTGGGCCCGACTGCTCCACCGTGGAGTCCGTCTTCCAGAGCTGGCGCCCGGTGCTGGGGTCGACGGCGCGGACGCTGCCGCCGGGGAGGGTGAAGTACAGGGTGCCGCGCAGGAGGTGGACGGACGCCCCCTCGGGCTGGGCCGACGCCAGGCGGGCGGTCGTCACGACGTGCGATTCGGCGTTGATCAGGGACACCGTGCGGTGGGTGCCGGTGACGTCGGCCAGTACGAGGCGTCCGTCGGCCTGTCCGGCGAGGTCCTGGTCGCCCTTGAGCTTCACGGTCCAGTCGGGCCGTCCGGTGGTGGGGGCGAGGCGCGTGACGCTCGTGCCGGTGATGTCGTTGCCGGTGAACTGCGCGCAGAGCAGATACGCCTGCCGGTCGACGGCGCGCAGCAGGCAGGGATCGTTGTCCGGATCGGGCAGCGGGCGCCTCCAGCGGACCTTGCCGTCGTCGGCGCCGAGCAGCGCGTAGTACTTGGCGTCGTCGCCGTGGACGGTGATGACGCCGGCCGGTACGGCGATGGAGGCGCCCTGTTCGCGGTTCGGCTCCCTGGCCCCCTCGCCGTCGCCGGTGACGGTCTTCCAGATCACCTTTCCGGTCTCGGCGTCGAGGGCCTGGACGGTGTAGCGGTTTTGGACAGCCCTTCGCCGCCGATGGTCCGGTCGTCGGCGCCGTAGACGTACACCCGGCCGCTACGGACGCCGATGATCGTACCCAAGGAGCTGCCGCCGAGGTCGTCGGCGGTCTCGTCGATGGACCGGGCCCAGGTGTTGCGGCCGTCGGCGAGGTCGAAGCGGGTCGCCATGATGTCGTCGCCTGCGCAGACCAGGGACCGGCCGGTGGCGGCGCAGCGGTTGAAGGGATTGCCGGGGCCGATCGGGTCCTTGTCGGGGCTGGGGTCCTTCGATCTCTTGTGCCAGGCCTGCCATCCGGACGGCAGGTCGCCCGCGACCGGGGCCGGCCCGGCGTCGGCGGACAGGACCGTGAGGGTCGTCGCGGCGGCCGGCAGCAGGGCGCTCAGCGCGGCGAGGAGGAACAGGCGCTTTCGGCGTCGGGGCGTGGCGGGCTCGTCCCGGGTGGTGCGCGGGCCGAGTTCGGGGCGTGGGCCGGGCATCTCGCCGTCGCGCAGCAGGCGCAGCAATTCGTCCGGTGTCGGCCGGGACTTGGGATGCTTTTCCAGGCAGAGCCGGACGAAGGGGAGCAACTCTGGCGGTACGTCGTCGATGTCCGCGGCGCCGTCGACGACCCGTACGGCCGTCTCGTAGGGGCTCGGGCTGTCGAACGGGCCGCGCCCGGTGGCGGCGTACGCGACGACCGAGCCGAGGGAGAAGACGTCGGCGGCGGGGCCCACGTCCTGCGGGGACGAGAACTGCTCGGGGGACATGAAGGGCGGTGTGCCCTCCCCCACTCTCGGCTTCGCTCGAGCGGGCGGTACCCCCATCGCGGCCGGTCTGGGTGAGGACGTCGGAGGCGGCGAACTCGGCGGCGCGGGAGATGCCGAAGTCGATGACGCGGGGGCCGTCCTCGGCGAGCATCACATTGGCCGGTTTCAGGTCGCGATGGACCATTCCGGCGATGGGGGTCCCCCCGCTCGAGCGAAGCCGAGAGTGGGGGAGGATGTCGCGATGGCCTCGGCGAGGCCGGCGGCGAGTTCGTACAGTTTCGGCGGCGGCAGGGGGCCGTGGCGGCGGACGTGGGTGCCCAGGTCCTCGCCGGGGATGTAGAGCGTGGCCATCCAGGGGCGCGGCGCGTCGTCGTCGGCGTACTGTGCGTGCACGACCTTGAGGGCGAGACGGCGGCCGGAGTCGGAGCGGGCCAGATAGACCACGCCCATGCCGCCGGAGCCGAGGCGGTCCTCGATCCGGTAGCCACCGACCTCCGCCGGATCCGACTCGCGCAGCGCCATCCCGTACGTCCCCCCGTTCCGTACCGTTCGACGATCTCGAACGAGGGTATCCGTACGTTTCCGGGGCGCCCCACGAGCCCTAGAACTGGATGGAGTTGATGGTCTCGGCTATCGAGTTGAGGAATCGCTGGATGTCGTCGGCCATGCCGGTCGAGGCGAGGAAGAAGCCGAACAGCACGGCGACGACGGCGGGGCCGGCCTTCAGGGATCCGCCACGGATCAGCACCACCAACACGATCGCCAACAGCAGCACCACTGACAGCGAAATGGCCACAACAGATCACACCCTCGGTCGGTCCGCTCTCCCGGCCCGGGGACGCGACCCCGCGCACCCCCGCCAGAACCATCGTGCCACCAACCGGCCCTCGCTATGCGGCACGTGACGTTTCGTTCGCCACACCTGTGCCGGATCTGTGTGGGTGCCCGGCACACACCGACCTCTCACGTTGTGCTCGTACGGCATTTCGAGCGGGCACCCGCACACCTAATTCGACGGGATCGTTTCCGTCGCCACACAACGTGTTCGCCGGTATTTCGAATTTGCGACGCGGTGATCATTTCATCGACGTCACCTCCTGGGCATATGCACCACTTAGTCTGGATGAATCCGGACAAGAAGGATGGCCAACGGGTGGCTGCCAGGTGCACGTTCGCTGTACACGCGAAGCCGTGCACGCAAAGTTGTGCCAATAACCACTGACGACCTCGGGCGTTTTACGAAATCCCACAGGCAACGCTAGGGTGCGTCAGATGTTCCACGCTGCCTCGTCCCCCGCATACGCAGCGAGGTCCCGGACCGGCTTTCCCCGCTTCCGGCGGGAGGGTCTGTGACGGACTCACTGCGACCGCACGGCAACAACAGAACGCCACTCCCCCCGACCCAGCAGTCGGCGGACGGAGTGCCCAGTCCGCGCTCACCGCAGAGCAAGAAGGCTCAGGGCGACGCCCGAGCCGCGTCCGGCGGTGCCAAGCGGCGCGACGCGTTCTTCGACAACGCCAAGTTCCTGGCGATCGTGCTCGTCGCCATAGGCCACGCCTGGGAGCCGATCAAGGGCGACAGCCGGACCCTGCAAACCATGTACACCGTCGTGTACAGCTTCCACATGCCGGCGTTCATCATCATCTCCGGCTACTTCTCACGCAGCTTCGACGCGAGCCCCAGCCGGGTGAAGCGCCTGATCACCGGCGTCGCGGTGCCGTACATCGTCTTCGAGACGGCGTATCCGCTGTTCAAGCGCTGGATCGACGAGGACCCGAGCCAGGAGATCAGCCTCCTGGACCCGTGGTACCTGACCTGGTTCCTGTGCGCGCTGTTCATCTGGCGCATGACCACGCCGATCTGGAAGATGGTGCGCTGGCCGCTGCCGCTCGCGCTCGGCATCGCCATGCTGGCGACGGTCTCCCCGGAGATCGGCAACGACCTGGACCTTCAGCGGGTGCTGCAGTTCCTGCCGTACTTCGTGCTGGGCCTGTGCATGAAGCCCGAGCACTTCCACATGGTGCGTACCCGCAGGATGCGGATCGCGGCCGTGCCGGTGGGCGCGGTGGCGCTGGCCTTCGGCTGGTGGGCGGTGCCGCGCATGAACACCGCGTGGTTCTACCACCGGGACGCGGCGCAGGAGCTGGGCGCGCCGTGGTGGGCCGGGCCGGTCATGGTGCTGGCGATGTTCGGCTGCTCGCTGCTGCTGACGGCCTGCTTCTTCGCCTGGGTGCCGGGTCGGCACATGTGGTTCACGGCGCTCGGCGCGGGCACGCTGTACGGCTATCTGCTGCACGGCTTCTTCGTGAAGGCCGGTGACTACCAGGGCTGGTTCGAGGCGGCCTGGCTGCACCGGCCGCTCGGCGAGATCTTCGTCACGGTCGTCGCGGCCGCCGGGGTCACGCTGCTGTGCACTGCGCCGGTGCGGCGGGTGTTCCGGTTCGCGATGGAGCCCAGGATGGAGTGGGCGTTCAAGCGGGACGCGGGCCAGTTGGCGCGGGAGCGGGAGAAGCGCGAGGGGGCGGCGGCGCGCGAGAAGGTCAACGCCTGACTCTGCGCCGTTCCTTCACATCGATCACATAGCGGAGAGGCGTCCTCCGGGTGGACGCAGACCGAGAAGTGCGCGCATCCGTGCGTACTTCTCGGTCAGTCGTTTCCGGGTCGCTTCGTCCAGGGCGGCGAGGCGCTCGGGGTCCGCGTTGTGCGCCAGGTCCGCCTCCTTCACCAGGAGGGCGCCGGGGGTGGCGAGGATGCGCGCCGCGTACGCCTCCGGCGGTTCTCCGGGGCGTTTGGTGACCGCGAGCACGATGTCCTTCGTACGGCGGCTCAGCGCGGCTTCCTCCAGCCACTGTTCGGACAGGGCGTCGTCCTCCACGGCGTCGTGCAGCCAGGCCGCGGCGATCTGCTCCGCGGTGCCGCCGCGGGTGCGTACGCCTTCGGCCACGGCGCTGAGGTGCTCGGTGTAGGGGCGTCCTGCCTTGTCGGTCTGGGTGGCGTGGGCGGCGCGGGCGATGGCTTCCACGGCGGGGAGGGAGAGGTGCTGCTCGGGTATGTCGGTCACTCGTCCAGTGTCTCGCCCCCGCCGCCCCTACCCATTCCCGTCCCCTGGGGGCTGCCGCCCCCGCTGTCGGCCCTGAACGGGCCTCGTCCTCAAACGCCGGACGGGCTGGGTGGCACGCCGGGGTTGGGAGGTGGCGCCCCTCTGTGGTGGGTGGGGCCAGGGACGGCAGGACCTGTCCTCAAACGCCAGGCGAGCCGGACGACGCGAGTCGGCGTTGGAAGGTGGCGGGCGACCCCGGTCGGGGTGGGTTGGGGGGTCAGCGGGGGGTTGATTGGGTTGTTGGGCCCTCTCGGGAGATCAGTAGGAGGGCTCGGTCGTCGTTGACGTCCTTGGCCACTGCCTCGATCAGGTGCCAGGCCGCGCCGTGGAAGCCGCCGGCGACGTAGCGGTCTGCCTCGCCCGTGAGGCGGTCTATGCCCTCGACGATGTCGCGGTCGGACGTCTCGACGAGGCCGTCGGTGAAGAGCATCAGGACGTCGCCGGGGCGCAGCGAGCCCTTGACCGGGTCGAACTGGGCACCGTCGTAGACGCCGAGGAGGGGGCCTTCCGCCGCCTTCTCCTCCCAGCGGCCGCTGCCCGCGCTCAGTTGCAGGCCTGGTGGATGGCCTGCCGAGTAGAGTTCGTAGTCGCCCGAGTCCATGTCCAGGACCAGGTGGATCGAGGTGGCGAAGCCCTCGTCCCAGTCCTGGCGGAGAAGGTAGCCGTTCGCCGCCGGGAGGAACGCGTGTGGGGGCAGGCTGCCCAGGAGGCCGCCGAACGCGCCCGACAGCAGCAGCGCACGCGACCCCGCGTCCATGCCCTTGCCCGAGACGTCCGTCAGGACGACCTCCAGGGTGCGGCCGCCGTTGGTGCGGGCCGCCACCACGAAGTCGCCCGAGAAGGACTGGCCGCCCGCCGGGCGCAGGGCCATCTCGCGATGCCAGCCGGGTGGCAGGCCTGGCAGCTTGCTCTGGACCCGGATGCGTTCGCGCAGGTCGAAGAGCATCGTGCCGCCGCGCCGCCAGGGCACTCCCACCCGGCTGCGGAACTGCGCGATCAGCAGGCCGAAGAAGCCGCAGGCGGCCACGACCAGGACCACGCCCGGGGAGACGCGGGCCGGGCCCTCGGTGTACGGACCGAGCTGCACCGACTCCACGATCAGTGCCGTCGCCGCCGCCGCGTACAGGCCCAGCAGGCTCGCCGGACGCAGCAGTAGACCGCCCGCGACGATGGGCAGGACCAGCGCGGCGGGCGAGAACCACACCGGGTTGGCCATCGTCATGGCGCAGATCAACGGGACCGTCAGCAGCAGGCCGACCAGCGCGATCCAGTCCGAACCGTCGCCGCGGAAGTAGTCCACGGCGCTTCTGCGCACGCCGACGCGGGCCCGGTGCCAGTGCATCCTCAACCGGGCCATGAACGTCTCGGCCGCCGCGCGCCGCTCTCGTCCTGCTGCCATTAGTTCGGGACCCTATCCATCGGACCTGCTGCTTGGCACGGGAGGTCCCACTTGTCCCCCGTCCGAGGTTCAACTTCACAGTGAACTTCACGGAAAGCGGTCGCGCCGCCCGCACCGAGAAATTCCCTCGCTCGTCCCGCAATGCCCTGGTAGGCATGATTCATGGCGAAAGACAGTGCGAGCGGGGCCGGTCGCCTGGAGCTGCGGGTGCTGCGGCAGGGCGAGAGGGATGTCTGGTACGACACACTCATCCGGGCCTTCGGCGGGGTCCCGGAGGCGGCCGAGGAACGGGAGTTGTGGGACTCGCTCACCGAGCTCGAACACTCCCTCGGCGCCTGGGACGGGGACAGGTGCGTGGGGACGGCCGGCGCGTTCAGCTTCCGGCTGACCGTGCCCGGCGGGGCCTCGGTGCCCGCCGCGGGCGTCACGATGGTCAGCGTCGCGGCCACGCATCGCAGGCAGGGCGTGCTGACGTCGATGATGCGGCGGCAGTTGGACGATGTGCGTGCGTCGGGCCGGTCGCTGGCGATCCTGACCGCCTCCGAGCCGGAGATCTACGGCCGGTTCGGCTACGGCGTCGGCACCTTCCAGGTGAGCACCGAGATCGACACCACACGCGTGCGGCTGTCGGTGCCGCCCGGTACCGATGACGTACGTCTGCGCTACGCCGTACCGGCCGACGTCCTCGACGTGTGCGAGGCGGTGTACGCGCGCAAGGTGTCCGGCCGGCCGGGGATGCTCGCGCGGCTGCCCGGCTGGGAGCGGCTCGGGCTGCTCGACCCGGAGGGTGAGCGGGAGGGGGCTTCGCCGCTGCAGTGTGTGCTGGCGGAACGGGGTGGCGAGGTCGTGGGGTACGCGCGCTTTCACGTCAAGCCGGAGTGGGATGCGAGCGGGGCGAAGGGTGTCGTGCGGGTGCGGGACGTGCAGGCCCTGGATGCGGCGGCGCAGGCCGCGCTGTGGCGGTTTCTGTTCGATATCGACCTGACGTCCACGGTGAAGGCGTATGCGCGGCCGGTGGACGAGGCGTGGCAGTACCAGGTGTCCGACATCCGGCGGTGTGCGGTGCGGGTGCGGGACGGTCTTCATGTGCGGCTGGTGGATGTGGGGGCCGCTCTGGAGGCGCGGACGTATCAGGCGCCGGTGGATGTGGTGTTCGAGGTGGAGGATGCCTTCTGCCCCTGGAACGCGGGGCGTTGGCGGCTGAGTGGGGACGCGAAGGGTGCGTCGTGCGAGCGTACGACGGACTCGGCCGATCTCTCGCTGTCCGTACGGGAGTTGGGGGCGGCCTATCTCGGGGGCGTGAGCCTTGCGGCGCTGGGGGCGGCCGGGCGGGTGCGGGAGTTGCGGCGGGGGGCGCTGGCGGAGGCGTCGGTGGGGTTCGGGTCCGTCGTGGCGCCTTGGCTGCCGCACGGTTTCTGAGCGCGGGGCGGGGGCGGGTCGGGCGGGTCGTTGTGGCGCCGTGTTGCTTACGGTGTCTGGCAGTTCGGGCACCAGAAGAGGTTGCGGGCGGCGAGGTCGGCGGTGCGGATCTCGCTGCCGCAGATGTGGCAGGGCAGGGTGGCCCTTCGGTAGACGTAGACCTCGCCGCCGTGGTCGTCGACGCGGGGTGGGCGGCCCATCGCCTCCGGGGTGTGTTCGGGGCGGACCGTGTCGATGCGGTTGTTGCGGACGCCCTCGTGCATGAGGTCGACGAGGTCGGTCCAGATGG
This sequence comes from Streptomyces sp. UG1, assembly GCF_049974585.1. Lineage (NCBI taxonomy): Bacteria > Bacillati > Actinomycetota > Actinomycetes > Kitasatosporales > Streptomycetaceae > Streptomyces > Streptomyces sp. UG1. The sequence continues at coordinate 52,456 of NZ_JBNGGG010000011.1, forward strand.
CGTCCCACTGGGTGGGGGTGATGTCCCTGCCCGGGCGGTACGGGTCGATGCGGTGGCGGAAGAGGACCTCCGCGCGGTAGACGTTGCCGACGCCGGCGATGACCTTCTGGTCCATGAGCAGGGCGGCGATGGTCGTGCGGCTGCGGGAGATTCTCCGGTACGCGGTGTGGGGGTCGGCGTCGTCGCGGAGGGGGTCCGGGCCGAGGCGGTCGTGTATCGACTGCTTCTCGGGGGGTGTGATCAGGGCGCAGGTGGTGGGGCCGCGGAGGTCGACGTATGCGGTGCTGTTCGCCAGGCGGAGGCGGACGGTGTCGGTGGGGGGTGGTACGGGGGTGTCGCCGAAGGTGACCTTGCCGAAGAGGCCGAGGTGGATGTGGATCCAGCCGGTGGTCCGGAAGCCGAGGAAGAGGTGTTTGCCGTGGGCTTCGGTGTGGGTGAGTTCGGAGCCGTTCAGGAGTTCTGCGGCGTCTGAGAACTTGCCCTGGGGGCTGGTGATGTGGGGGGTCGTGCCGAGGAAGGCGGCGGCGTAGTCCTGGGCCAGACGGTGGATGGTGTGGCCCTCGGGCACGGGGGGCTCCTCTTGTTCGTGTGCGGATGGGGGTGGGGGTGGGGGTGGAGGTGGGGCGGATCCGGGTCGGGCTCGTAGATTCTCGCCCCCGCCGCCCCTACCCGTCCCATCCCCCAGGGGCTCCGCCCCTTCAACCCCGGGCGCTCTCTGGGGGCTGCCGCCCCCAGACCCCCGCATCGGCCCTTAAGGGGCCTCGTCCTCAAACGCCGGACGGGCTGGAGGGTGCGGGCCGACGTTGAGGGGTGGCGCCTCCTGCGGGTGGGTGGGGGTTCGGGACGGCGTGGCCTTGTGCTTCAACGCCGGACGGGCCGGAGAGTGCGGGCCGACGTTGAAGGGCGGCGCCCCCAGCGGGTGGGTGGGGGTTCGGGACGGCGTGGCCTTGTCCTCCAACGCCGGACGGGCCGAAGGGTGCGGGCCGACGTTGAAGGGCGGCGCCCCCAGCGGGTGGGTGGGGGCCAGGGACGGCGAGGACTTGTCCTCCAACGCCGGACGGGCTGGAGGGTGCGGGCCGACGTTGGAGCGTAGCGGCCCCTACGGGTGGGTGGGGTTCGGGACGGCGAGGACTTGTCCTCCAACGCCGGGCGGGCCGGAGAGTACGGGCCAGCGTTGGAAGGCGGCACCTCCAGCGGGTGGTGGGGGCCAGGGATGGCTTGGTCGTGTCTTCCGACACCGGACCGGCCGGACGATGCCGGCCGACGTTGGAGCGTAACGCCCCCTGCGGGTGGGTGGGGGTTCGGGACGGCGTGGGCTTGTGCTTCAACGCTGGCCGGATGATGTCGGCCTGCCTGTGTTGGAGTGGGCGATCCTGCCGGGTGGGGGCGGTGTGGTCTTGTGTTCGAGGGGTGTGGGCGGGCCGTGTCGGGGGTGGAGCGCCCCGCCTGGTGGGCGGGGGCTGAGGCGTGATTGAGCGCCGGGCGTGTGCGGGCGGGGCCGCCTCGGCCTTGGGCTCGATGTCGGGTGGGACTGGAGGCCCGGACCGGGGCGGCAGGGCCGGCTACTGCTGGGGGTGGTGCGGTGGGATGGGGGGGAGGTCGCCTGTGGTCTCGTAGGCGGCGAGCATCTCGATGCGGCGGATGTGGCGCTCGTCGCCCGAGAACGGCGTACCCAGGAAGGTCTCGACGAACTTCGTCGCCTCCTCCGTCGTGTGCATGCGCGCGCCCACCGCGACGACGTTGGCGTTGTTGTGCTGGCGGCCCAGCGACGCCGTCTCCTCGCTCCAGGCCAGTGCCGCGCGCACGCCCTTGACCTTGTTCGCGGCGATCTGCTCGCCGTTGCCCGAGCCGCCGATCACGATGCCGAGGGAGTCGGGGTCGGCGGCCGTCTTCTCCGCCGCGCGGAGGCAGAAGGGCGGGTAGTCGTCCTGGGCGTCGTAGATGTGGGGGCCGCAGTCGACCGGGTCGTGGCCCGCCGCCTTGAGCCATTCGACGAGGTGGTTCTTGAGTTCGAAGCCCGCATGGTCCGAGCCGAGATACACGCGCATGGAACGAGTGTGACATGGCTGTTTCGGAGCGGCAGCGTCGGGTTCCGATCAGCTCAAATGCGATGCCCGCTATAGAAGCTCAAGGAAAGGTTGGGTGAGGGTTAGTAATCGAAGGTTCTTCGATCTCTTCTCCTATGATTCACTGGCCCGACTCGTACGACTTCGCAGCCGAACCATGGCCTACAGGCCGGGCTCAAGAACCTCGGCGCCGGGCTCTTCGTCGGGTCCAAGACCGGTATCGCCACCGCGGGACCCGGCATCCTCCTGCCGTACGCCCTCGTCGGCAGCCCACGCCGACCGGGCGCTGGGAAACTGGGCCGGGTTCTCCATCGGCTCGCTGTAGAGCGGGCTCGGGAGCGTCTCGCGACGAGGTTCGGACCGGCTGAGAACGTCTGGTGCCCGCCCTCACAGGACCGTGAAACCGTCCCTCACTCTCTCGTACGTCTTCACGGCCTGCGCCTCCACCTCTGGGCGGTACCACGTGTTGACCTGGTACGACTTGCCGCCCACCGTGAAGCCGAGCAGCCGGGCGTGCCAGGGGTCGCCCCGCAGGGTGAAGGTGTACTCCCAGACGACCGCCGGGTGCCCGCGGAAGGTCGTGCGCTCCAGGCGGATCTTGCTGTAGTCCTTGCCCTGCTGGGCGTTCTGCTCGGACTTCTGCCAGGAGTCCATCAAGTCGTCACGGGCCAGTGAGGACTTGGCGGCGAGTTCCTGTTTGGCGTCCGGTGATGTGTAGTGCACCTCCGAGCCGGTCTTGACGTCCCGCCGCCATCCCTCGGGCGGCACCCACGCGAAGCCGCCCGCCTCGCGCCGCGCGCCGGGCGGCAGGCTCTGCGGCCGCGACGTGCCCTCGACCGTGGACGACGGGGTGGCGCCCGGGGAGGACGCGGTCGAGGAGGGCGACCCGGAGCCTGCCTCGTCGTCCTTCGGTGATCCGAAGTTGCCGGCCAGGAGCACCGCTACGACAGCGCCGGCGGCCGCGATGCCGATCGCGGCGACGATTCCCGTACGGCGATGCCCGCGCCGGGGGCGGCGGGGGTGGGCCGGAACCGGTGGGCCGGGTAGTTCGCCGGGGGGCATGGTGCCGTACAGCTGCCGGGAGCCGTCGGGGGTGCTTCCGGTTCCGGGGGGTGGGCCAGGAGGCGGTCGGCGCTCGGTCACCGCTTCGGAGCGGGAGAGGGAGACGCCGGGGCGGTGGGGGGTGGGGCCGGTGGAGTTGCCGGCCGGGGTCGCCGAGTGCGCCTCGGAACGGGACTCGGGGGTGGTGTGCTCGGTGGAGGCGTTCGGGGGGCGTGGGGGCGGCTCTGTGGTCGGGGTGGGGGTGGGTGTGGGTATGGGTGTGGGTGTGCGTGTGGGGGCCGCCGTGGTTGGTTCAAGGGCCGGGGCCGGGCTTGTGGTTGGCGTTGGGGCCGAGGCGGAGCTTTCGGCCGGGGTCGAGGCCGAGCTTGCGGTCGGGGCCGGGAACGCGGTCGGGGCCGAGGCCGAACTCGCGATCGGTGTCGTAGAGCTTGGTGGTATCGCGTCGCGTATGTCCTCCGGTTGGCGGGGATCGGGCGGGGCCGGGACGCGGGAGGCGTCCAGGAAGGCCGGGGTGGGGGATTCCGGTTCGTATGGGGACGCGCCTGGCGGTTCGGGCTCGGGCTCCGCCTCCGACTCGGGCGCCGCACCAGTGGCAGGTCCCGGATCTGGCGCCGATTCCGTACCCGGTTCCGTACCCGGCTCTGGTTCCGTATCCGGTACCGACCCCGTCTCCGGCCCCGACCGCTCCTCCGGCCCCGCACCCGATCCCAGTCCCGCCTCCGGCTCCAGCCGCCCCTCCGGCCCCGCACCCGACCCCAGTCCCGCCTCCGGCCCCAGCCGCCCCTCCGGCCCCGCACCCGACCCCAGTCCCGCCTCCGGCTCCAGCCGCTCCTCCGGTCCCGCTCCCGTCTCCCGCCCTGGCCGCTCCCCCAACCCCCCACCGCGCCCCGAAGTCTCCTCCTCCCCCACCACCCGCACCGTCGGCGTGGGCGCCGGATAGGCGACCGGCTGCAGGGCCGCCTCAAGGTCGTCCAGGCCGGGGCGCAGGGACGGGTCCTTGTGCAGGAGGGCGGCGAGGGTTTCGCGCAACGGGCCTGCGGTGGAGGGGAGTTCGGGCTCCTCGTACAGGACCGCGTGCAGGGTTGCCAGCGTCGTGTCGCGGGAGAAGGGGGAGCGGCCGGCGAGGGCCGCGCTCAGGGTGGCGCCGAGGGACCAGATGTCGGACGGTGGGCCCTGGGGGCGGCCGGAGACGCGTTCAGGGGCCATGTAGTCGGGGGAGCCGACCAGCATGCCGACCATGGTGAGGGCCTTCGCGTCCTGGATCGCCGCGATGCCGAAGTCGGTCAGGACCACCCGGCCCCGCCCGCGCGCCTGCTCCGTCTCGACGAGGACGTTGCCCGGCTTGATGTCCCGGTGCAGCACGCCGCGGTCGTGGACCTGGCGCAGCGCCGCCACCAGGCCCATGCCGATCCGGGCCGCCCGGCAGGGGCCCAGCGGGCCCTCCTCCGCCATGATGCGTTCCAGGGAGCGGCCGGCCACCAACTCCATGACGATCCACAGGCGTTCGCCCTCGTCGACCACGTCGTAGACCCGTACGACGTTGGGGTGGTCGATGCGTGCCGACGCTCTCGCCTCGCGCAGGGTGCGTTCACGGCGGGTGCGGGTGTCCTCCGCGTCCAGGCCGTCGATGCGCATTTCCTTGACGGCGACGAGCCGATCGAGCATTTCGTCGACCGCTCGCCACACCCGTCCCATTCCCCCCTGGCCGATACTCTCGACCAGGCGATAACGGCCGGTCACCAGTAACCCTGGAACCCCGCCGCTCCTCTTATTCCCAGCATCGCCCGCATTCCCCACGTTGCCCATATTCCCCGGCAATCCACCGCACCCCCCTCGATGCCGCGTCGGACATCAGCCATTGAAACACAATGGTCACACTTCACGCCGTACCAGCATAGTGCGGAGAAATCTTGTGGTAGCTCTTCAAGTACTGCGAATTCAGGCGCAGGCAAGGGGGGCGAACATGAGTTCTCGTCGCGCGACGGCCATCGCGGGATCGCTGGTCGCGACATCTTTCTCGGCAGTGTTGATCCTTTCCTTCACTGCCAGTGCGGACGACCAGGGACCCGGGAGCAGCAAGGGGGGAAAGGTCATCGACGAGGCACCGGCGGGGGTGAAGCTCACCACTGAACTACCCGAGAAAATCTCGGTGGACAACAGTTCGCAGGCGACCGACATCACCGCCACGGTCAAGAACGAAGGGACCAAGGACAGCGGAAAGATCCAGCTTTTGGTCGTCGGGTTCGACGGCCTGACGGTCAAGAATGTCGAAGGCTGTTCAGCGATCGAGAAAAACGGTCTGCCGGAGGGGTCGAACAGCGGTTTCGCCTGCCCTGTCGACAATCTCGCCGCCGGTGCGTCGAAGTCGTACGCCGTGGACGCGACGTACGACCTGAGCAAGACCGGAAAGATCTGTCTGCCGGTGCAGAGCGGCGACGGCAAGAAGACGTACTGGCAGCAGGGCCCGGTGCCGTTCGGTACGACGAACCCGTCGCCCGACGCCCCGGCCACCCCGCTGCTGCTCGGCACCGACAACACGCCGGTCGCGCCGGGCGCCGACGAGCTGCCCAAAACCGGCCTCGCCCGTGACGTCCTGCCGCTGGGCGCGGCCGGTGCGGCGCTGATCACGGTGGGCGCGGCCGGGCTGTGGTGGTCCCGGCTCGGGCGGCCGGGGCGGCCACAGGAGGGTTGAGCGCCGGCGATGGCCGCATTACCTGACAGTACGTGTCAGGTAATGCGGCCCACACTGTGCGGCATGAACAGCGAACGCGTCCTGAGTAGCGTCCTGAGTGACGAGAAGGAACTCGCCGGATTCCAGACGGGGTTCGTCCAGCGGCCCGACGTGGTCTTCGCCGTGTCCTCGGCGGAGGGCGTGGCGGCCGCCGTGCGCCACGCGGCCGACCGGGACCTGCCGATCGGCATCCACGCCACGGGGCACGGGCTGCCCGGACCGGTCGAGGGTGGTGTCGTGATCTCGACCCGGCGCATGGACGGGGTGACCGTCGACGCCGGGGCCCGTACCGCCCGCGTCGAGGCGGGTGTGCGCTGGGGGCAGGTCGTGGCGGCCGCCGAGCCGTACGGGCTCGCGCCGCTCAACGGGTCGGCGCCGTCCGTGGGCGCGGTGTCCTACACGCTGGGCGGCGGACTGGGCATCCTGGCCCGCGAGTTCGGGTACGCCGCCGACCACGTCCGCTCCCTCGACGTCGTCACCGCGGACGGCCGTGCCCACCACGTCACACCGGGGTCCGACCTGTACTGGGCCCTCCTCGGCGGCGGTCACGCCTTCGGCGTCGTCACCGCGATGGAGATCGGCCTCGTCCCCGTCCGCACGCTCTACGGCGGATCCCTCGCCTTCGACGGACGGGACGTCGAGCCGGCGGCCGTGCTGCGGGCGTACGAGGAGTGGACGCGGACCGTGCCGGACAGGGTGACGTCGTCCTTCGCCGCCGTACCGTATCCGGACCTCCCGGCGCTGCCGCCGCGGTTGCGCGGGCGGTACGTCGCCTCCGTGCGGGTCGCGCACACCGGGCCCGACGGCGACCGGCTCGTCGCCCCGCTGCGGGAGATCGGGCCGGTGCTGTCCGACTCGCTGCGGGAGATGCCGTACGCCGAGAGCCACACCATCCACAGCGACCCCGACTTCCCGCACACGTACTACGGGGACAGCGCGGTGCTCGGCGAACTCGACGTCGAGCTAGTGACCGGGGTGCTCGCCCGTACGGGGCCCGACGCCGGCGCCATGTGTGTCGTACAGGTCAATCATCTGGGCGGGGCGCTGGGCCGGGCCGCGCCGAACTCGGTGCCATATCGCGAAGGGCGCTTCCTGGTACGGCTGTTGACCATGGCGGACCGGGAGCGGGCCCGCGCGATCCTGGACCCCGCGTTCGGGCTGCTGGCTCCCGTCACCCTCGGCCGGGCGGTCAACTTCGCCTTCGGGGCCGGGGACCGGGGGGCGGGGCTGTACGACGCCGGGACGCGAAGGAGGCTCGCCGGGCTGAAGTCGCGGTACGACCCGGCGAACCTCTTCCGCAGGAACTACGGCGTCAGCGGTTGATCAGCTTCCAGGCGGTGGGCAGGGCGCCCATCGCCAGGGCCGCCTTCAGGGCGTCGCCGATCAGGAACGGGGTGAGGCCGGCCGCGATCGCGGCGGAGGCGGACATGCCGGTGGCGAGGGCCAGGTAGGGCACGCCGACGGCGTAGATGATCGCCTCGCCCAGCAGCATCGCGCCGGCCGTGCGCAGCGCGGTGCGGTCGGCGCCGCGGCGGGCCAGGGCGCCGACGACGGTGCAGGCGAGGATCATGCCGAGGATGTAGCCGAAGGACGGGGCAGCGGCGCCGGAGGTGCCCCCGGCGAACCACGGCACGCCCGCGATGCCCGCCAGCGCGTACAGCGCGAGCGAGAGGAAGCCGCGGCCGGCGCCGAGGGCCGTGCCGACCAGCAGCACCGCGAGGGTCTGGCCGGTCACCGGCACCGGGGAGCCGGGCACGGGCACCGCGATCTGGGCCGCGAGGCCGGTGAACGCGGCGCCGCCGACGACGAGCGCGAGGTCGCGGACGCGGGAGGCGGGGATCAGGTCGGCGAGGACCAGCCCGGTGCGGGCGGGGGCGGCGGCTGCGGCTGCGGCTGCGGTGCTCATGGGGACTCCGCGGGTCGGTTAGGGCAGATGGGGACGCGTTGACGCTATCCCAGGGGGTTCCGCCCGATCACCGTCAGTAGTCGACAAAGGGGGTGGCTCGCGCTTCGTGTGCTCCACACAAAGACTGCGGGTTACACCGAGTGCGGGGTGACACCGGTCACGGAGGCGAGGAGGCCTGACTCACGTCGGATCGTGCGGTCACTGAGGGTACACACGACGTCCGGATAGTGGACGCTCATCTCCCCTGAGCGGTGAGGGCACCCAGACTGTGGGCGTTTTTGCCCATCTCACGCATTGGACGAGCCGCGCCCATGCCCAGCACCACCACCACGGAGGAGACGCCCTCGCAGACGGGCGACGTCCCTCTCTCCCACGGTCTCAAGCAGCGCCACCTGTCGATGATCGCCCTCGGTGGCGTCATCGGTGCCGGACTCTTCGTCGGCTCCAAGGCCGGTATCGCCGCCGCAGGGCCCTCGATCGTCGTCGCCTACATCCTCTCCGGCCTCCTCGTGATGCTGGTGATGCGGATGCTCGGCGAGATGTCGGCCGCCCACCCCTCGTCGGGCTCCTTCTCCGCGCACGCCGAGCGGGCGATCGGCCCGTGGGCGGGGTTCACGGCCGGCTGGTCCTTCTGGGTGCTGCTGTGCACGGCTGTCGGCCTGGAGGGCATCGGCGCCGCGAAGATCGTCACGACCTGGCTGCCGCACACCCCCGAATGGGCCTGGGTGGCCCTGTTCATGGTCGTCTTCTGCGGCACGAACCTGGCCGCCGTGAAGAACTTCGGCGAGTTCGAGTTCTGGTTCGCGGCCCTGAAGGTCGGCGCGATCAGCCTGTTCCTCGTCCTGGGCGGGCTGGCCATCGCGGGCGTCCTGCCCGGCACGGACGCGCCGGGCACCGCGAACCTCACCGGTGAGGGGGGCTTCCTCCCCAACGGCAGCGAGGGCCTGATCATCGGCCTGCTGGCCTCCGTCTTCGCCTACGGCGGCATGGAGACGGTCACCATCGCGGCGGCCGAGTCGGAGAACCCGGTCAGCGGTGTGGCGAGCGCGGTGCGCACGGCGATGTGGCGCATCGCCCTCTTCTACGTCGGCTCGATGGCGGTCGTCGTCACCCTCGTCCCCTGGGACTCCCAGGAGATCGTGGACAAGGGCCCGTACGTCGCCGCCCTCGACCACCTCGGCATCCCCGGCGCCGGCCAGCTCATGAACGTGGTCGTGCTGGTCGCCCTGCTCTCCGCCATGAACGCCAACATCTACGGCTCCTCGCGCATCGCCTACTCGCTCGTCCAGCGCGGGCAGGGGCCGGCGGCGCTGGCCCGGGTGTCGGGCGGGGTGCCGCGGATCGCCGTTCTCGCGTCGTCGGTGTTCGGCTTCGGGTGCGTGGTGCTGAGCTACTGGCGGCCGGACGACGTCTTCCCCTGGCTGCTGAACATGATCGGCGCGGTGATCCTCGTCGTCTGGTTCTTCATCGCCGTCTCCCAGTTGCGCCTGCGCCGCCGCCTGGAGCGCGAGGCCCCCGAGAAGCTGGTCGTGCGGATGTGGGCGTTCCCGGTGCTGACCTGGGTGGCGCTGGCGGGCATGGCGGCGATCTTCGTGCTGATGGCCCGGGAGCCGGATACGCGGGTGCAGTTGTACTCGACCGGGGGGATGACCGTGTTCCTGGCGGTGGTCGGGTACGTGTGGCAGAAGGCCCGCGCCAAGGCCTGACGGCACGAAAGCCCCCGTGTGATCCACACGGGGGCTTTTTGCTGTTAGCTTGTTGTTGCAAGCTACTTGCAATAAAAGCTCTGAGGGGACCCTTCATGCCCGTCTACACACTCCCGGAACTGCCCTACGACTACTCCGCGCTCGCGCCCGTGATCAGCCCCGAGATCATCGAGCTGCACCACGACAAGCACCACGCGGCCTATGTGAAGGGCGCCAACGACACGCTGGAGCAGCTCGCGGAGGCGCGGGACAAGGAGCAGTGGGGCTCGATCAACGGCCTGGAGAAGAACCTGGCCTTTCATCTGTCCGGGCACATCCTGCACAGCATCTACTGGCACAACATGACCGGTGAGGGCGGTGGCGAGCCGCTCGCCGCCGACGGTGTGGGCGAGCTGGCGGACGCGATCGCCGAGTCGTTCGGGTCGTTCGCGAACTTCAAGGCGCAGCTGTCCAAGGCCGCCGCGACCACCCAGGGTTCGGGCTGGGGCGTGCTGGCGTACGAGCCGCTGAGCGGGCGGCTGATCGTCGAGCAGGTCTACGACCACCAGGGCAACGTCGGCCAGGGCGCCACACCGATCCTCGTCTTCGACGCCTGGGAGCACGCCTTCTACCTGCAGTACCGCAACCAGAAGGTCGACTTCATCGAGGCGATGTGGCAAGTCGTCAACTGGCAGGACGTGGCGCGGCGTTACGAGGCCGCCAAGTCGCGGGCGGATGTCCTGCTGCTCGCGCCCTGACCCCTGAGTCGTCCTGCCTCGTGATCGTCTTCTCACCCTTCACGAACGGCAGGCGGAATGAAGGAGGCCCCCGCGAGGACGTGACTCGCGGGGGCCTCTCATATGTGGCTACTCATACGGCTACGGCTTGCGGCCCAGTCCGCCGTGCTGGCCGATCGGCTGCGGCTCGGCGTCGCCGGGTTCGGGGCGCCACAGCGGGACGGAGACGACGCCGGGCTCCACCAGCTCAAGCCCCTCGAAGTACGCCTCGATCTTGTCGACCGGGCGCAGGAAGTACGGGACGGCGCCGGTCTCGTTGTAGGCGTCCTGGGCGTTTTCGTAGGCCGGATCGGTGCCCCGGGAGCCCTCGTTGAGGGAGAGGTAGCTCCCCGACGGCAGGCCCGCGAGCAGGCGGCGGACCAGGTCGCGGGCCTGGTCGTAGTCGGCGACATGGCCGAGGATGCCGCTGAGGATCAGGGCCGTGGGGCGGGAGAGGTCGAGAGTGCGGGAGGCCGCCTCGAGGATCTTCTCCGGCTCGTACAGGCTCATGTCCTCGTACGCCGTCGCGCCCTCGGGCGTCGAGGTGAGCAGGGCGCGGGCGTGGGCCAGGACCAGCGGGTCGTTGTCGACGTAGACGATCTTCGACTCGGGGGCGATGCGCTGGGCGACCTCGTGCGTGTTGTCGACGGTCGGCAGGCCCGTGCCGACGTCGAGGAACTGGCGGACGCCCGCCTCCGACACCAGGTACCGGATGCTGCGGCCCAGGAAGGCGCGGCTGCTGCGCGCGATGGTGACGATGCCGGGGAAGACGGCGGTGTAGGCGTCGCCCGCCGCCTCGTCCACGGGGTAGTTGTCCTTGCCGCCCAGCCAGTAGTTCCAGATCCTGGCCGAGTGCGGTACCGAGGTGTCGATCTCCGTCATGCGCCCATGGTGCTACGCCGGGTCGGGCTCGCAGGGCACATTGAGGGAGAGAAGTGCGGCGGATCCGTCGGATTTTACGAGGAGTTCGCTGATCGCCGCGTTGCGCAACCGGGGGAACACGCTGCGGTACCGCCCGGGCGGGATCGACAGCAGGGTGCACAGCACCAGCCGGAAGAGCGTGTTGTGGGCGACCACCAGGACGCGCTCGCCGGGGTGGGCGGCGGCGATGCGGCGCAGGGCGGCGGCACCGCGCTCGGCGGCGGCGGCCGGGTCCTCGGCCCCGGGGAACGGGTGCGCCACCGGGTCCGTGCGGAACGCCTCCGCGGCCTGCGGGTCCTCGGCCGCGAACTCCGCGAGCGTACGGCCCTCCAGTACGCCGAAGTCGCATTCACGCAGGTCGGGTTCGCGGTGCGGGGTGAGGCCGAGGGCGCGGCAGGCCGGGGCGGCGGTGACGACGGCCCGGGACACGGGGGACGTCCAGATCGCGTCGACCGGGTGCGCGGTGGCCCAGCGGGCGAGGGCGTCGGCCTGGGCGCGGCCGGTGTCGGTGAGGGGGATGTCGCTCACGCCGGCGTAGCGGTTCTCGGCGTGCCAGATGGTCTGGCCGTGGCGGGTCAGGAGGAGGGTCGTGGGTGTGCTCATGGGCGGTCCGGGATGCGAGGGTCGTCGGCGGTGCTGGGGCGTTGGCCAGTGCCCGGCGCAGGGGTTGTCCTCGAGGTGGGGACGCTCGCCCGCGCTTGCGGGGTGCCGCCTGCGCCCACCCGTGCCGCCCTAGGCGGCACGAATGCCCGCAGCTTGCGCGGGCCACGCAGGCTGGGGTGTTGCGGCAGCCGTGTGCTCATCACCCCGAAGTATCCCCGTCCAGGCGGGCATACGCGTGCGCCGCGACCGGGGCCGGGAGCCAGCCCCTCGTCGTCAGTTCGTCGATCAGGCGGGCGTAGGGCTCGGCGAAGCGGGCCGTGCGGTCGGGGCGGGGGGTGATGGTCGTGTCGATGTGGACCATGGCCTCCGCTGCTTCCGGCAGACCGGAGACGGCTCCAGTGCCGTACGCCGCCAGCGCGGCCATCCCCAGGGCCGGTTCCGTCTGCTGCGGTACGCGGGCCGGGCGGCCCAGGATGTCGGCGCGCAGTTGGTTCCAGTACGGGCTGCGGGCGCCGCCGCCGGTGAAGGTGAGGGGGCCGTCGAGGGGGGCGCCGAGGTGGTGCAGGTAGTCCAGGCAGAGGCGTTCGGTGAAGGCGACGCCCTGGAGGAGGGCGGCCCACAGGTCGGCGTCCGACTCCGGTTCGCCGAGGACGAGTGCGGAGGCCTCCGGGGCCAGGAAGGGGAAGCGCTCGCCCGGTGACACGAGGGGGTAGGTGATCGCGCCGGACGGCTCGTGCGCGGCGGCCAGCGCGTCCATCGCCGCCGGGTCGGCGCCCGCGAACGCCGCCGTGAGCACGCCCGCGCCCACGCTGGAGGCCCCGCCGGGCAGCCAACCGCCGTCCGGCGCACGGTGGTTGTAGACCACGCCGGCCGGGTCCCGGACGGGGCCGGCGGCCGCGCCCTTGAGGACGAGGGTCGTGCCGAGCACCGAGTTCCAGGAGCCGGGGCGCAGCGCGGCGGAGGCGATCTGGGCCGCGCAGCCGTCGGTCATGCCGGCGACGACGGGGGTGCCGGCGGGGATGCCGGTGGCGTCGGCTGCGGTCGCGGAGACCTCGCCGAGCGGGGTGCCGGGGCGGACGACGTCGGGGATCGCCGTGTCGGGCAGGCCCAGCCCGGTCAGCATGGCCGGCCAGGCGTCCTGCTCCAGGTCGTAGCCGGTCTTCAGGGCGTGGCTGGAGTCGGCCGGGGGCAGCTCGCCGGTGAGGAGGCAGACGGCCAGGTCCGGCTGGTGGGTGATCCGGCCGGCCCCGTAGTTCTCGGTCAGCCACATCGCCTTCGGCAGCGCCCAGGTGTCCTGCACCCCGAGCCCCGCCATCCGCGCCCGCGCGCCCTGGGCCGTAGCCCGCCCGTCGTCGTACATCAGCGCCGGGCTCATCGGCCGCCCCGCCCCGTCCGTCAGCAGCACGGTCCCGGACGTCCCGCACACCGCGAGCCCGCCGACCCGCACGCCCCTCGAGGCACCGAGCGCGGCCCGGGACGCCGCGCACAGACCGTCCCACCACGCCCCCGGCTCCTGCTCGTGCCGCACCCCGTCCCGCCGCCCGCCGAGCGGCGCCGAGCCGCTGCCGAGGACCGTGCCGTCCCCGGTGACCAGCAGGGCCCGGACGCTCTGGGTGCCCAGGTCGATCCCGAGCCAGGCGTCATGCTCGTCAGTCATCCGGACCTCCCGCACATCCCGATCCGTGAAGTTCTCACTCTGCACTGAGATTTTCCGTCGCGCGAGGGATTGACGCTCAACTTCCGCCGTTCCACCCTCTGTTAACGAGTCGACTCGCCGTGTTAACCCCAGCACTTGACCGAGCCCCACGTGGAGGTCACGGATGGACACGCACGCGCACGACCGCCGACGGTTCCTGGCGCTGAGCGCCGCCCTGGCCGCCACGCCCCTGCTGACCGCCTGCGGCGCCGGATTCGGCGGCGACGACGACAAGAGCGACGGCTCGGCGGCGGACGACGTCACCGGCTCCTTCGACTGGAAGCGCGAGCAGGGCACGACCGTCAAGGCGCTGCTCAACAAGCACCCGTACACGGACGCGCTGGTCGCCGACCTGAAGTCGTTCACCGAGAAGACCGGCATCGAGGTCGAGTACGACGTCTTCCCCGAGGACAACTACTTCGACAAGCTCACCGTGGACCTGTCGAGCGGTCGGGCCTCGTACGACGTCTTCATGCTCGGCGCGTACATGGTGTGGCAGTACGGGCCGCCCGGGTGGCTCGAAGACCTCGGCCCCTGGATGCGCAACGCCTCCGCCACCGGCGCCGAATGGGACCAGGCCGACTTCTTCCCGAACCTCCTCCAGGCCGACCAGTGGTCCCTGAAGGCGGGCGCGCCGCTCGGGCAGGGCGGGCAGTACGCGCTGCCGTGGGGCTGGGAGACCAACGTCGTCGCCTACAACACGGACGTGTTCGGCAAGCTCGGGCTCAAGCCCGCCGAGACCTTCGACGAGCTGCGCGAACTCGCCGGGACCATCAAGCGGAAGGCGCCGGGCGCAGGCTTCGACGGGATGTACGGGATCGCCGTACGGGGATCGAGGAGCTGGGCGACCATCCACCCCGGCTTCATGACCATGTACGCCCGCAATGGGCTCCGGGACTTCACAGTCGCCGACGGGAAGCTCACACCGGCCATGAACACCCCGGAGGCGATCGCCTTCACCGAGGACTGGGCCGGCATGGTCAAGCAGGGCGGGCCGCCGTCCTGGACGTCGTACACCTGGTACCAGTGCTCCAGCGACCTCGGCGCGAAGAAGGCCGGGATGCTGTTCGACGCGGACACGGCGGCCTACTTCCAGGCGGTGGAGGGGGCCAGTCCCGCCTCCGGGAAGATCGCCTTCCATCCCGGGCCGAAGGGGCCGGACGGGTCGCTCGCCACCAACATGTGGATCTGGTCGCTCGGCATGAACGCCAAGAGCAAGAAGAAGAGCGCGAGCTGGCTGTTCCTGCAGTGGGCCACCGGCAAGGAGCACCTGCTCAAGGGGGCCGTCACGCACAACCACATCGACCCGGTCCGCAAGTCCGTCGCCGACGCCGCCGCCTACAAGGACAAGATGAAGAACCTCCCCGGCTTCATCGAGACCTTCGAGACCGTCGTCGACCAGACGAAGATCCAGTTCACTCCGCAGGCCCAGTTCTTCGACGCGACGACGAGTTGGGCCGCGGCCCTTCAGGAGATCTACGGCGGCCAGAGCGCGAAGTCGGTCCTGAACGGCCTGGCGGGCGATCTCGCCGACAAGGTGGGCTAGCGCGATGGGATGGCGGCTCGCCCTTCGCCCGTACCTCCTGATCGTCCCCGCCCTGCTGCTGACCTGCGGCATCCTCTACCCCTTCGGGCTCGGCCTCTACTACACGCTGTTCGACTTCTCGGCGAGCAAGCCGCAGCCGGACATGGTGCGGTTCGAGAACTACGAGACCGTCTTCACGCAGGAGGCCTTCTGGAACTCGGCGTGGGTGACGGTGCTGTACGCGGTCGGGGCCGCCGCCGTCGAGACGGTCCTCGGGGTCGCCGTCGCCCTGCTGCTGCACCGCTCCACGCTCGTCGGGCGGGTGCTGGAGAAGATCCTCATCCTGCCGCTGATGATCGCGCCGGTGATCGCGGCGATCATCTGGAAGCTGATGCTCCAGCCGTCGGTCGGGGTGGTGAACCACCTCCTCAGACCCTTCGGGCTGGGCGGAGTCCAGTGGACGGACACCCCGACCGGCGCCCTGCTGTCGTCCATCGCCGTGGACGTGTGGGTCTACACGCCGTTCGTCGCGATCCTCGCCCTCGCCGGACTGCGGTCACTGCCCACCTCACCCTTCGAGGCGGCGGCCGTCGACGGGGCGGGCTGGTGGTACACGTTCCGGCGGCTGACGCTGCCGATGCTGTGGCCGTACGTCCTGGTCGCGGTGATCTTCCGGTTCATGGACTCGCTGAAGGTGTTCGACATCATCTACGCCCTGACGGAGGGCGGCCCGGGCGACTCGACGGTCGTGCTCCAGATCCGGGCCTATCTGGAGGCGATCCGCTTCCAGCGGTACTCGTTCGGCATCAGCTACACGATCGTGCTCTGGGCCGTCGTCTATCTCGCCGCGATGGTGCTGGTGAAGCACCTGGGGAAGATCCAGCGGAAGGCCGCGGAGGTGACTTCCAAGTGACCGTCAGGAAACGGCTGTTGGGGTGGCTGGCCGACGCCGCCCTCATCCTCTACTTCGTCTTCGCGCTGTTCCCGATCGCCTGGATGGTGATCCTGTCCCTGAAGCCGGCCAACGAACTCTTCTCCACCTACTTCTCCTTCTCCCCCACCCTCGACGGCTACCGCACGGTCCTCGGCGACAGCGAGGGCATCCCGTTCGTACGGTTCTTCGTCAACAGCCTGGTGGTGTCGCTGGGCGCTGTCGCGCTGTCCCTGCTCGTAGGCCTTCCGGCGGCGTACGCCTCGGCCCGCTGGCGGTTCAAGGGCTCGGAGAACCTGATGTTCACGCTGCTGTCGTTCCGGTTCGCGCCCGAACTCACCGTGATCATCCCGCTGTTCGTGCTGTACCAGAAGCTGGGGCTCTTCGACACGTACGTCGGCATGGTGTGGGTGCTCCAGCTCGTCACCCTGCCGCTGATCGTGTGGATCATGCGGTCCTACTTCGCCGATCTGACCCCCGAGCTGGAGCAGGCGGCGCTGCTGGACGGCTACACCCGCAAGCAGGCGTTCGTGAAGGTGGCCCTGCCGCTGGTGAAGCCGGGGGTCGCGGCCGTGTCCCTGCTGGCCTTCATCTTCGCCTGGAACAACTTCGTCTTCCCGCTCATCCTGACCTCCAACGAGGCCCAGACCGTGACCGTCGGCGCCCTGTCCTTCCTCGGCGGCGACCGGCCCAAGTACAACCTCACGGCCGCAGCGGCACTCATCTCCGTCGTACCGCCACTGCTGCTCGCGCTGCTGATCCAGCGGTATCTGGTGCGAGGGCTGTCCTTCGGGGCGGTGAAGTCATGATCCGCCTGACCGGTGTCCGCAAGACCTACGGCAAGGTCACCGCACTCGACGGCCTGGAACTGGACGTGAGGGAGGGCGAGTTCTTCTGCCTGCTCGGCCCCTCGGGCGCCGGCAAGACCACGACCCTGAAGACGGTCGCCGGCCTGGAGACCCCCGACGCCGGCACGGTCGAGCTCGGCGGCCGGGACATGCGCGGCGTCGAGCCGTACGACCGTGGCGTGGCGATGTGCTTCGAGAGCTACGCCCTCTACCCGCACAAGTCGGCCTACGACAACCTGGCCTCGCCCCTGCGCTCCCCACGCCACCGCCTCCCCGCCGCGCAGGCCCGGGAGCGGATCGGCGAGATCGCCGAACTCCTCGGCATCTCGGCGCTGCTGGACCGCCCCGTCGGCCGGCTCTCCAACGGTCAGCGCCAGCGGGTCGCCCTCGGCCGCGTCCTGGTCCGCCCGGCCCGGGCCTTCCTCCTCGACGAGCCCCTGTCCCACCTGGACGCCAAGCTGCGCCAGCAGATGCGGGCGGAGCTGAAGGCGATCGGGGCGGTACAGCGCACCACGACCCTCTACGTCACCCACGACTCCGTGGAGGCGCTGGCGCTGGGCGACCGGATCGGCGTCATCCGGGACGGGCGGATCGTGCAGACGGGGACGCGGGAGGAGATCTGGTACCGGCCCCATGACACGGAGGTCGCACGGGCCTTCGGCCGCCCCCGGATCAATCTGCTGCCGGGCGTCGTCGCGGCCGACGGGGGCTTCAGGTCGGCGGACGGCAAGGTCGAGCTGCCGATACCGGCCCCGGCCGCCGCCCCCGGCACGGAGGTGCTGATCGGCGTCCGCCCCCGCGATCTCACCCTCGGCGAGGGCCCCGGCCACGAGCTGACCGGCACCGTCTACGTCACCGAGGTGCTCGGCCGGTCCGTGGAGGTCACCGTCAGACTGGGCGAGCAGCAGGTGGCGCTGGTCGCCCCGCGCGGCGAGGCGGCCGGTCTGCGGCCCGACGTTCCGGTACGACTGTCGGTCCGGCCTGAGAACCTGCTGCTGTTCGAGGCCGACCGGCCGGAGCGTCCAGGACGAAGGATCGGACCATGAACCGGGGATTGACCAACGCACCACAGCAGGGCCCCGCCGCCCGCCAGGCCGCCATGGCCGAACGCGTCCTCGCCGACGGCTCGGCGACGGCCGCGGAGCTGGCCGAGCGGTTCGGGGTGAGCCTGATGACCATCCACCGGGACCTGGACGAGCTCGAACGGCAGGGCATCGTAAGGAAGTTCCGCGGCGGCGTGACGGCCCAGCCCTCCGGCGTCTTCGAGTCCAACGTCCAGTACCGCCTGAAGACCATGCGCGCCGAGAAGACCGCCGTCGCCGACCACGCCCTGAAGCTGATCGAGCCCGGCATGGCGATCATGCTGGACGACTCCACCTCCACCCTGGAGATAGCCCGCAGGCTGCGCCTCGGCGAGATCACCCCCCTCACGGTCGTCACCAACTTCCTGGAGGCCATCAACCTCCTGTCCGACCAGCGAGGCATCCACCTGATGGCCCTGGGCGGCGATTACGACCCACTCCACTCCTCCTTCCTCGGCGTCTCCTGCGTCGAGGCGATCGAGCAGCTGCGCGTGGACGTGTGCTTCGCGTCGACGTCGGCCGTGCGCGGCGGTTACGCCTACCACCAGGAGCAGCACATCGTGTCGGTGAAGCGGGCCATGCTCGACGCGGCCGCCCGCAACATCCTGCTGATCGACCACACCAAGCTCGCCCGGGTCGCCCTGCACCGGGTGGTCCCCCTGTCCCGCTTCGACCTGCTCCTCGTGGACGACGGGGCGTCGGCGGAGGCGCTGCGGGACCTGGACGAGCACAAGGTCCGTTACGAAGTCTGCGCGACGAAGGGCAGCGATGACCGAGCTGGAGCTACGTGACCTGCGCAAGACCTATGCGGCGCGGGGCCGCCCATCGGTGGACGCCGTACGCGGCATGGACCTGACCCTGCGCTCCGGCGAACTGCTCGGCCTGCTGGGCCCCTCGGGCTGCGGCAAGTCCACGACCCTCCGCATGATCGCCGGTCTTGAGACGGTGACCGGCGGGGACATCCTGGTCGGCGGCGCGTCGGTGATCTCCCGCCCGGCCCAGCGGCGCAACATCGGGGTCGCCTTCGAGAACTACGCCCTCTACCCACCTCTCACGGTGGCGGAGAACCTGGCGTTCGGCCTCAAGGCGCGTAAGAAGGCCGACCGGGGAGACGTCGACCGCAAGGTCAAGGAGATCGCCGAACGCGTCGACCTCACCGCCGTCCTCGACGCCCGCCCGGCGGGCCTGTCCAGCGGCCAGAAGCAACGGGTCTCCCTGGCCCGCGCACTCGTCCGCGAACCGGACGTGCTCCTCCTCGACGAACCCCTCTCCCACCTGGACGCGGCCCAACGCGACACGACCCGACGCGAACTCAAACGCATCCAACGCGACCTGGGCCACACCACCATCCTCGTCACCCACGACCAGGAGGAGGCCCTCTCCCTCGCCGACCGGATCGCCGTGATGAAGGACGGCGTGATCCAGCAGCTCGGCACCCCGTACGAGATCTACGACAGCCCCGCCAACCTCTTCGTCGCGGACTTCGTGGGCGAACCGGCCATCAACCTCCTCCCCGGCACCGTGACGGACGACGGCCACGC
The DNA here is from genome assembly GCF_049974585.1 of Streptomyces sp. UG1. Lineage (NCBI taxonomy): Bacteria > Bacillati > Actinomycetota > Actinomycetes > Kitasatosporales > Streptomycetaceae > Streptomyces > Streptomyces sp. UG1. The sequence goes on from NZ_JBNGGG010000011.1 coordinate 71,829, forward strand.
CCGCCTGTCCGAGGCGGCGCGGATCACGCTCCCCGTGCCGGTGCCGGCCGGCCGCGGGGTGGTCGTCGGCATCCGCCCGGAGGACGTGCACCTCACCGGCCACGAGGGCCTGCCCGCCAAGGTCGTCGCCCACGAGCCCCTGCTGGAGGCCGGCATCGCCACCCTCGCCCTCGACGGCGTCGAAAGCCCCCTCGTCGTCCTCACCGACCCCGAGGTCCGCCTCGCCCACGACGACCTCGTCCATGTCACCGCCGACCCTCACCTCACCCATGTCTTCGACGCCGAGACGGGAGACTCCCTGCGATGACCAACGGGAACCGTGTGCGCGTGGTGGCCGCCGGCGACCACTTCATCCTGCCGTCGCTGATCAAGGAGGCGCTGGCGCACGAACTCACCGGCGACGTCGTCGAGTTGAGGCTCGGCTGGCCCCTCGACCCCTTCGGCCCCGTCGCCGAGGTGACGGAGGCGAGCGACGCCGAGGACGAGCTGATCGACGCGCTCACCGGGGCGCAGGTGCTGGTCACCCAGATGGGCCCGGTGACGGAACGCGTCCTCGACGCCTGCCCGGACCTCCGCCTGGTCGTCGTCTGCCGGGGCGGCCCGGTGAACGTCAACCTCGACGCGGCCAAACGGCACGACGTCCGGGTCTGCTACGCCCCCGGCCGCAACGCCGCCGCCACCGCCGAGTTCACCGTCGGCCTGATGCTGGCGGCCCTGCGCCGCATCCCCCAGGCCCATGACCTCCTCGCCCGCCAGGGCAGTTGGGAAGGAGCCACCTACTACACCTACGAGCACAGCGGCCTGGAGCTGGAGGACCTGCCGGTAGGGCTGATCGGCTACGGGGCCGTCGGAAGCCGGGTCGCGCGCGTGCTGTGCGCCTTCGGGGCGCGGGTCATGGTCCACGACCCGTACGTCCAGGGCGAGATCCACGGCCTGCGCGTACCCGCCCTCGACGAACTCCTCGTCCGGTCACGCGTGATCACGCTCCACGCCCGCCTCACCGCCGAGACCCGGGGCCTGATCGGCGCCCGCGAACTCGCGCTGCTGCCGCCGGGCTCGCTGGTCGTGAACGCGGCGCGCGGCCCGCTGCTGGACGAGGAGGCCCTGTGCACCGCCCTGGAGACCGGCCACCTCTCGGCGGCGGCGCTCGACACCTACGTACAGGAGCCACTACCGCAGCACTCCCGCCTGCACGCCCTCGCCGACCGGGTGGTCCTGACCCCGCACCTGGGCGGCGCGTCCCGCGCGGTGGCGGAGAAGGCGGCGGCGATCGCGGCGGCGGAGGTGGGCCGCTGGGCACGGGGGGAGACCTTGGCACACGCCCTGACCTGAGAACCGTCAGCGCCGGGTGAGGGCCCACCAGCCTCACTGGTCCGACGACACCGGCCGCGAAGGAGCCAAATATTCGGCACGTCGGCCGCAAAAAGCACGGCACAGCCGACCAAGCCAGAGAGGTGGGTTGGAATGTACATCGGCATCGACGTAGGCACGTCCACGGTAAAAGCCGCCGCCTTCGACACCACCGGCCGCGAACTGGCCGTAGAGACAAGCCCCGTCGCCCTCGCCCTGCACGGCGGTCACGTCGAGCAGGACATGGAGGAGGTGTACGCCGCAGTGGTCGGCGTCCTCGACGCGCTCACCGCGCGCATCGCGGAACCGGTCGACCTCGCCGGCCTCACCGGCCAGGGCGACGGCGTCTGGCTGGTCGACAAGGAGGGCCATCCGGTCCGTCCCGCCGCCTCCTGGATGGACGGCCGGGCGCACGAGCTGCTCGACCAGTGGCTGGCGGACGGCACCTTCGAAACCGTCTTCCGCTGTACCGGCAGCGCGATGTTCCCCGGCTGCCCGGGCCCGCTGCTGGCCTGGTTCGACCGTTACGAGCCCGCGGCCCTCGATGCCGCGGCCACGGCGCTCTACTGCAAGGACATGGTCTTCCGCCGGCTGACCGGCGCCCCGGCGACGACCGATGTCTCGGACGCGTCGATGCCGTTCCTCGACCCCCGCACCCGGACCTACGACAACCGGGTCGTGGAGCTGCTGGGCCTCACGCACCGGCGCGGGCTGCTGGCGCCGGTCGGCGACCCGATCGCGACGGCCGAGGCACGCGAGGGCCTGCCACCGGGCACCCGGCTGGCGAACGGCCCGTACGACCTGCCGTCCTGCGCGCTCGGCGCGGGCGTGACCGCCCCCGGCGACGGTCTGCTGATCGTCGGGACCTGCCTGGCCGCCCTCGTCGCCACGACCGACCTGGACCTGAAGGGCGAGCCGGCCGGCCTGTACATCTCCACCGACCGCCCCGGCCACTGGCTGCGCGCCATGCCCGCGATGGTCGGTACGGCGGCCCTGGACTGGGTGCTCACGACGACGGGTGTCCGGCACGAGGAGGTCGACGCCCTGCTCGCCGGGACCCCGCCCGGTGCGAACGGCGTCCGCGTGCTGCCGTACTTCGCCCCGTCGGGCGAGCGGGCCCCCTTCGTCGAACCCCGGCTGCGCGCCGAACTCACCGGCGTCTGCCTGGAGTCCACGAAGGCCGATCTGATCCGCGCCACCTGTGAGGGCATCGGCTTCGCGGCCCGGCACTGCCTTCAGGCGGCGGGGCTGACCGGTTCCGTCGCGGTGTGCGGCGGCGGCACGCGCAGCCCCGCCTGGATGCGGCTGCTCGCGGACGTCCTGGGCCGTCCGCTGCGGGTCGTCGAGGGTGAAGTGGGGGCGCGCGGCGCGGTGCTGGCGGCGGCGGAGCGGTTCGGGGTCGCGCTGGACGCGGCGGCCTGGACCGAGCCGACGGCGGTGGTGGAGCCGGACGCGGCCCGGGCGGCGTACTACGCGGACGCCTACGAGGACCATCTGGCCCGCCTGGCTCAGGCACGGGACCGCACACGCGCGTGAACGCCCCCACGACACAAGGGAGTCACATGCACAGCCGCATGCACAGCCACAAGCACAGCCGCAAGCACTTCAGACGCCGTTCCCTCCTGCTCGCCGCCGCCGCGGCCCCGGCCGCCACGGCCCTCCCCGCGCACGCGGCCGAGCGCGTCCCGGCCGGCCGGGGCCCGGTGGTCATCGGTCATCGCGGCGCCGCGGGCTGGCGCCCCGAACACACGGCGGCCTCCTACACATACGCCGTGCAGACCGGCGCCGACTGGATAGAACCGGACCTCGTCCCGACGAAGGATCACGCCCTGGTCGTCCGGCACGAGAACGAGATCTCCCAGACGACGGACGTGGCGGCGCACCCGGAGTTCGCGGACCGCCGCACCACGAAGACCGTGGACGGGCGCTCGGTGACCGGCTGGTTCACCGAGGACTTCACGCTGGCGGAGCTGAGGACGCTGCGCGCGGTGGAGCGGCTGCCGCAGGTCCGCAACCGCAACACCGTGTTCGACGGCCGGGACCGGGTCCTGACCTTCCAGGAGGTCGTCGATCTGGCGCGCGGGCTGTCCAGGGCCCACGGCCGGACGATCGCCGTCTTCCCGGAGACCAAGCATCCGACCTACTTCCGCGCTCTGGGCCTGCCCCTGGAGCCGCAACTGGCCCGGCTCATCCGGCGCAACAAGCTGGGGCGGCGCGAGTGTGTCGTGCAGTCCTTCGAGCCGACGAGCCTGCAGCGGATCGCGGCCGAGCGACTGGGGGTGCCGCTGTGGCAGGCGCTGGGGACCACGGGTGGGCCGTACGACCTGGTCTCGGCCGGGGATCCGACGACGTACCGGGACATGATGACGCCGACGGGGCTGGCGCGGATCGCCGCGTACGCGGACTGGATCGGGCCGGACAAGTCCTCGCTCGTGGACACGTCGCTGCTCGCGGACGCGCATGCGGCGGGGTTGCGGGTGGGTCCGTACACCTTCCGTGCGGAGAACCAGTTCCTGGCGGAGCGGTTCCGGCGCGGTGGCGGCGCGAACGATTTCGGGGACACGTTCGCCGAGTACGCGCTGTACTACGGGATGGGAGTCGACGCCGTGGTGACCGACTTCCCGGATCTTGCGGTGATGGCGAGAAGAGGCTGAGGAGGGGCTGAGGAGGACGCGGACACTGGACTGCCCGTCCCGCAGGTCGACAAGGCCGGCTACGGCCGTCCCCCCGAGAGGTTCCTCGCGAAGGCGGCCCGCAGCCGGCGGGTGACCCGGGTGCTCCCTACAGGTTGCTGAAGTCCGGGCCCTTCGTCCGCGTCCGCTTGATCTCGTAGAAGCCCGGCACGGAGGCCACGGCGAGGGTGCCGTCCCACAGCTTGGCGGCCTCCTCGCCCTGGGGGGCCGGGGTGACGACCGGGCCGAAGAAGGCGAGTTGTTCGCCGTCGGCGCCGGGGACGGCGATGACGGGGGTGCCGACCTCCTGGCCGACCTTGTCTATGCCCTCCTTGTGGGAGGCGCGGAGCTGCGGCTCGTAGGGGGTGCCGTCCCAGTGCTCCATGAGGGCCTCGGGCAGGCCGACGTCCTTCAGGGCGGCGGCGACGGTCTCCTTGCCGGGGCCCTCGTCCTGGTTGTGGATGCGGGTGCCGAGCGCGGTGTAGAGGTCGCCGAGCACCTCGGCGCCGTGCTCCTCCTGCGCCGCGATGACGACCCGGACCGGTCCCCACGCCTTGGTCTCGAGCAGTTCGCGGTACTCCTCGGGCAGGTCGTCGAGCTTGTCCTCGTTGAGAACGGCAAGGCTCATCAGATGCCACCGCACCTCGATGTCACGGACCTTCTCCACCTCCAGCACCCAGCGGGAGGTCATCCAGGCCCAGGGGCACAGTGGGTCGAACCAGAAGTCGACGGGGGTCTTGTCCGACATGTCTCTCCTCGAAAGGCAAGCGGGTCTCAGCACAAACCTCTGGGGGAACATCCCGGCACCCCCGGCCATTCCCCGATGCCGCGGACCGGGGGCGCATGGCAGGATCGGCCCGTCCGCATACTGAACACCACATCATGAACGCCACATCATGAGCACCACGTCATGAACACCACTTGAGGGAGTGCCATCCGTGCCCGGTGAGAATCTGTCCCGCGACGAGGCCCGGGAGCGGGCCGCCCTGCTGGCCGTCGACGGGTACGACGTGTCCCTCGACGTGCGGTCCGCCCTCGGCGGCTCGGACTCCGGGAGCGGGGCGCCGCGCACCTTCCGCTCCGTCACCACGATCCGCTTCCGGTGCGCCGAGCCCGGCGCGAGCAGCTTCGCGGATCTGATCGCGCCGAGTGTGACGGCCGTCTCCCTCAACGGCCGGGACCTGGACCCGAGCGAGGTCTTCGACGGCTCGCGGATCACGCTGGAGGACCTGGCCGCCGACAACGAGCTGGTGGTCGACGCCCAGTGCGCCTACTCCCGCACGGGCGAGGGCCTGCACCGCTTCGTCGACCCGGAGGACGGCGAGGTCTACCTCTACACCCAGTACGAGCCGGCCGACTCGCGCCGGGTCTTCGCGAACTTCGAGCAGCCGGACCTCAAGGCGCCGTTCCGCTTCGAGGTGCGGGCGCCGCAGGGGTGGACGGTGTGGAGCAACGGGGCGGGCGAACTCACGGACGGGACCTGGAGGTTCGCGGAGACGAAGCCGATCTCGACGTACATCACCTGCGTGGTGGCGGGCCCGTACCACTACGTCACGGACTCGTACTCCCGCACCTTCTCCGACGGCACGACCCTCGACATCCCCCTGGGCGCCATGTGCCGCGAGGGCCTCGCCCCCTACTTCGACGCCGACGACATCTTCCTGGTCACCAAGCAGGGCCTGGATTTCTTCCACGACCACTTCGACTACCCGTACCCCTTCGGCAAGTACGACCAGGCGTTCGTGCCCGAGTACAACCTCGGCGCGATGGAGAACCCGGGGATGGTGACCTTCCGGGAGGAGTACATCTTCCGCGGCAAGGTGACTCGGGCGTCGTACGAGGGCCGGGCCAACACCATCCTGCACGAGATGGCGCACATGTGGTTCGGCGACCTGGTCACCATGGTGTGGTGGGACGACCTGTGGCTGAAGGAGTCGTTCGCGGACTTCATGGGCACCTTCGCGAACGTCGGCGCGACCCGCTTCAAGGACGCCTGGATCACCTTCGCCAACCGCCGCAAGGCATGGGCGTACCGCGCCGACCAGCTCCCCTCGACGCACCCGATCACCGCCGACATCCGCGACCTGCAGGACGCCAAGCTCAACTTCGACGGCATCACCTACGCCAAGGGCGCATCCGTGCTCAAGCAGCTCGTGGCGTACGCCGGGCAGGACGCGTTCCTGGAGGGCTCGCGGCGCTACTTCAAGCGGCACGCCTACGGCAACACGCGGCTCGGCGATCTGCTGTCGGTGCTGGAGGAGACCAGCGGGCGGGACATGGCGACGTGGGCGCGCTCGTGGCTGCAGACGGCGGGCGTGAACTCGCTGACCCCGCAGGTGCTGCTGGACGCGGACGGGCACGTGGCCGAGCTGGCGGTGCTGCAGGAGGCTGCCGAGTCCCACCCCGACCTGCGTCCGCACCGGGTGGCCGTCGGCCTGTACCGGCGCGGCCGGGAGGGCGCGCTGGAGCGGTACGCGCAGGCCGAGACGGACGTCGACGGCCCGCGGACGGTGGTGGCGGAGCTGATGGGCGCCCAGGCGCCGGAGCTGGTGCTGGTCAACGACGACGACCTGACGTACTGCAAGACCCGCTTCGACGACACCTCACTGGCGACGCTGCGGGCCGCGCTCGGCGACATGACCGACCCCCTCGCCCGTGCCCTGTGCTGGTCGGCGCTGTGGAACATGACGCGGGACGCGCTGCTGCCGGCGCGGGAGTTCATCGATCTGGTGCTGCGGTTCGCGGGCCGGGAGTCCGACATCGGTGTGCTGCAGATGCTCCAGGCGTGGGCGGAGTCGGCGCTGACGCACTACGTGGCGCCCGAGTGGCGCAAGCAGGGCTCCCGGCTGCTCACGCAGGGCGCGTCGGCCGAGCTGTACGCCGCCGAGCAGGGCAGCGAGCACCAGTTGGCGTGGGCCCGGTTCTTCGCCCGGGTGACCGACGAGCCCGGTTTCGAGCTGCTGTCGGGCCTGCTCGACGGCTCGGCGACGGTCGAGGGTCTGGAGGTCGACCAGGAGCTGCGCTGGGCGCTGCTGGACACGCTGGCCACGCACGGCGTCGTCGGCGAGAAGGAGCTGGCCGCCGAGCTGGCCCGGGACGACACCGCCTCCGGCAAGCGCCACCAGGTGCGTTGCCTGGCCGCACGCCCCTCGGAGGCGGTGAAGGCGCAGGCGTGGGCACAGGTGGTGGAGTCGGACACGCTGTCGAACGCGCTGGTCGAGTCGACGATCGCGGGCTGGGGCCGGCCCTCGCAGCGGGAACTGCTCGCGCCGTACGCCGAGAAGTACTTCGCGGCCATCGAGCGGGTGTGGTCCGAGCGGTCCATCCAGATCGGCATGGACGTGGTGCGGGGCCTGTTCCCGGCGCTGCAGCAGTCGCAGGCCACGCTGGACGCGACGGACGCGTGGCTCGCCGCCCACGAGGACGCGGCACCGGCCCTGCGCCGTCTGGTGCTGGAGGCACGGGACGATCTGGCGCGGACGTTGCGGGGCCAGGCCTGCGACGCGGCGGCGACGGCGTCAACCGCCTAACACCTTTGGCCAAAGATCACGGCCCTGCGTGACCGTTACGGAATTCAGGCAACAGCAGCCGTAACCCCTGGTCCCACCCGATCGGACCAGGGGTTTTCCCTGCCTACTCGGCATCCGAACACCCGTCCTTTAGCGCTGGATTGTCCGTATTCGCCGACGGACGTGTAACAGCGGTTAGCGAGCGGATCGGGCACGGAAGCCTCCGGGTCATGAACCACAACACCCCGCTCTCCCCCCTCTCCCCCCGCCCGCTGCGCCACCTCTCCGAGGTGCAGCGCCGTGTCATGACGACCGCTCAGCTCAAGTCGCACGGGATCGCGCCCGCCGAGATGAGCGAGCAGTGCCGCCCCGGCGGCCCCTGGCAGCAGCTCCTCCCCGGCGTCTACCTCCTCCACCCCGGCCCGCCGACCAGCGAGGAGCGCCTGCACGCGGTGCTGATGTACGCGGCGCGGGAACGCACCCCCGCAGTACCCTCCCAGCCCGACGCGAGCAAGGGCCGTGCCGCCCCCGCCTACACCGACGCGATGATCACGGGCCTGGCGGCACTGACCCTGCACGGCTTCTCGGCGACCCCGCCCCTCACCGCCCTGGACACCATCGACGTTCTGGTCCCCCGTATGCGCCGGCTGCGCTCCACGGGCTGCGCCCGCATCCTGCGCACCGCCGCGCTCCCCACGCCCCAGCAGGTCACCGGCCTCCCGGTGGCGCCGGTCCCGCGCGCCCTGGCCGACGCGGTCGCCGAACTCACGGACGCGAGCGCCGTACGCCGCCTGCTGACCGAGGCCGTTCGCGCCGGGCACTGCGAACCGGCCTCGGTGGTACGGGAGCTGAACCAGGCGAAGCTCCTCTCCCGGCCCCATGTGGTGGACGCGGTGGACTCCCTGCTCGCCGAGGGCCGTGCGATCGCGGAGGACCGGCTGTACGCGATGGTCCACGAGTACGGCCTGCCCGACCCGGTCTGGAACGTGGACCTGCGCCTGCCGGGCGGCCCCCACCTGGGCGGCCTGGACGCGTACTGGCCGGAGCAGGCGGTGGCGGTGGAACTGGACACCCGCGCCCCGCGGCAGGACGAGGATGCCCTGTGGTCGGAGTACGCCCGCAAGCGCGAGCACCTGGAGCGGCTCGGCATCACGGTCGTGTACATCACGCCGAAGAAGCTCAGGGACGGGCTGGAGCAGCAGGCCGCCGTGGTCCGCACGGCCCTGATGGCGGCGGCGGACCGGGATCCGGCCGCGTATGTCGTGGTGCTGCCGCGGTAGTGACGGACCGCGAAGGCAGCACCAGGAGGGGAGAGGAGGGGCCGCCGGGCCTGAAGCCGGCGGCCCCTCCTCGTGTCGTCGGCCGGGAACAGGCCCTAGGTTGACCCGGATGAAATTCCGAGGCGTGTTACTGGTGCCGTTCCTGCTCCCGTTGGCCTGGGGCCTGATCACCGTGGCGAGTGGCAGGGCGGTCCCCGTCGCCCCGAAGTGCCCCGGCCTCCGGTGTGGCGTCCCGGGTCGCCTGGTGGCCGTCTCCGGCGGGTGCCGCCGCCAGCGCGGGGGCGGCGAGGCCCACCGACAGCGCCACCGCCGTCGCCGCCACCAGGGTCGTGCGTGCCGTGCGTACGGTCATGTCTTCTTCCCCCTTGTCGTCGTTCACTTCGAGCGCGGTCGGGGGTGGAGACTCTGGGGTTCGTGCTCAGGTTGAGACGCTTCGCACCGGTTGAGCCGGATTCGGACAACCGCGGCACGCCACGCTCACCTGCCGCAGAACTCGGCCTCCACCACCCCGTCGGCGTCCCCGGACCAGTCCCCGTTGAAGTTGAACGCCAGGGCGTGGCGCCCATCCGCCGTCGTCACCGCGTCCGTGTTCGAGCCGTGGATGCCCCCGTCGTGGCCCCAGACATGGACTCCGCAGCTCAGTGTGCGGTCGACGAGGCCGAGACCGTAGCCGTTCGTGCCCCTGGACCGGACCGTCGTCTTCATCTCCTCGAGCTGCTCGGGCGGGAGCAGCCTGCCGCGCAGCAGAGCGGTGTAGAAGCGGTTCAGGTCAGCCGAGCTGGAGATCATCTCGCCGGAGCCGTAGGCCAGCCGGGGGTTCAGCTCGGTGACGTCGTACGTCGGCCCCGTCGCCGTCCTGGCCAGCTTGGAGTAGGCCCGGCTGCTGGGCCGCGGCACCGTCACGCGGGTGCCCGGGACGGACGTGGCGGTCAGGTGCAGCGGCTTGATGATGCGCTCGCGGATCGCGTCGCCGTACGCACGCCCCGTGGCCTTCTCGATCACCCGGCCGGCCAGCGCGTAGTTGGTGTTGGAGTAGTGCCACGAGGTGCCCGGCGCGAAGTACGGCTCGTGGGTCATGGCGATGGCGATGAAGTACTCGGGTTCCTTCCGGTCGTAGCGGTGCTGAAGGAAGCCCTCGGCGGCCATGTACGTCTGTTGGAAGACCGGGTCCGCCAGATAGTCGTAGATGCCGCTGGTGTGGTTCAGGAGCCGGCGCAGGGTGATCCGGCTGCCGTCGTGGCCGTTGCCCCGGACCAGGCCCGGCAGCCACTCCTCCACCGTGTCGTCCAGCGACAGCTTCCCCTCCGCCTCCAGTTGGAGCAGCACCGTCGCCACGAAGGTCTTGGTGATGCTGGCGACCCGGTAGCGATCGTGCGGCGAGCGCGGCTTCCCCGTCTCCAGGTCGCCCACGCCCGCCGTCGCCGACCAACCGCGGCGGCCGTCCCGCACCGTGGCCGTGACGCCGGGCACGCCGTCGGCGACGGCTGCCTCCATGGCCCGGCGGGTGGCCTCGTGCCCGTCGCCGCCGCCGTCGGCCGACGCGACCGCCGGTGCCGCCAGGGCCAGCGACAGCGCGGTGGCCGTCACCGCTGCCATCGTCGTGCGTACCGTCATGTCTCCCCCATCGCGCATCTCGCTGTCTGCTCGATCGACGAGAACGACCCGGGGTGCGAGACGAAGGTTGAGGAGGTGTACGGCGGTTGAGTGGCTTTCAGCCCTTCTTCAGGACCAGCTCCGTGTTGCGGTCGCCCCGCTCGCCCGCGAGCTTCGTGCTGGCGCCGGGTGCGTTGAGGGACAGCTCGCGGTAGAGGGCGGCCAGGCCTGTCTGGGAGAGGTCCGTGAAGTCGGTGCGGTGCGGGGCCGAGGACTCGATCAGGGTGGTGAAGAGGGAGATCGTGCCGTCCTGGTTGTCCACCACCTCGATGATCCGGGCGAGTTGGGGGAAGTCGACGTGGGAGGCGGTGGAGATCTCCCAGAAGGCGTGCTTGCCGGAGGTGGAGTGGGGGGTGATGACGTTCCTGTGGATGTGGCCGTTCACCCAGGCCAGGACGTTGCGGTGGCTCGCGAGGAGCTGGACCAGCTCGGCTCCGCCGACGCGGCGCTCGTTCGGGCGGGCCGGGTCGCGGCGCAGGTTGTCCATCGAGCCGCTGGTGTGATGGCTGAAGACGATCGCGTACGCGTCCTTGTTGTCGCGCAGGGTCTTGTCCAGCCACTTGAACTGGGCCGCCCCGATGGACCCCACGTAGTGCCCGCCGGGGTCGGTGGTGTCGAGGCTGATGCCGATGACGTCGTCGGAGATGCGGAAGCTGTAGTACTGGGTGCCGGCGTCCAGGTTGGCCGTCGAGTAGCCGTGGCCGACCGGGCCGTGGCCGCGGTGGGCCGGGTTCAGGTGGGCCCGGACGTAGTCGCGAGGCGTGAACGGGGCGCGGCTCTCGTCCGGCGTGACCGAGCGCATCGAGCGGGCGTGGGCCTTGAGGAAGTCCTTGAAGACGGTGCCCCTCGGGTCCTTGTCCTGCTTGAGGGAGTCCTGGAGCTTCTTGGCGTCCGCGGCCGAGGCGTTCATGAGCTTCTTGCCGCCGACGGCCAGGTCGGTGAGGTAGGAGTCGCCGTGCGAGGCGTAGGTGCCGAGCGGCATCGCGTCGTGGTTGCCGACCGTCGAGTACCAGGGGATGTTCAGGCCGGGGCTGCGCACTTCGCGGATCGCGGCGGCCAGGAAGCCCTCGATGTGCGGGAAGCCGAGCCGCTTGTCGGCGTCGCGGACGCTGTCGTCGGCCTGCCAGTACAGCTTCAGGCCGCTGCTCTGGACGCCCTCGTACTGGCGCGGGTCACCGGTGTTGGGGGCGACCCGGCCGCCGCTCATCACCGTCAGGAACCACTCCAGCTCGGATTTGCAGTTGTTGTCCGTGTTGTCGCCGGTGGTCATGGCGAAGTGGAGCGGGGCGCCGGTGACGGGGGCGCCCCGCAGCGCGTTGATCCGCTCCACGAGCGCCACCGCACCGGGCACGGTCAGCGCCTCCTGCGGCCGCCAGGCGTGCACGTCCGTCGAGCGCAGGTACTCCAGGCGGAGTGGATGCTGGGTGTCGATCAGGTGCAGGTCGGTGAGCTGGACGAAGGCGGCCAGCGTCGTACGGCGGCTCTCGCGGCCCGACTTGGCGGCCGCCAGGTTCTCGCGGACGACGCGCTGCCAGCCGGGCCCGTCGCCGAGCCGGCGGTAGCCGCCGCTGCCCTGCGGGGTGGCGACGCCCGCGACGGTGGTGCCGCGGGTGTACGGGGCGAGCGCGACCGGCACCTTGCGGGAGGCGCCGACCGGGGCCTCGGCGGCAGCGGCGTCGGCCTTGGGGGCGGTCGTGGCGGCCTCACTCTCCGTGGGCCGCAGGGCGTAGCCGGCGCCCGCGGAGAGGGTCACCGCTCCGGTGGCGGCGAGCAGGGTACGGCGGTGGATCCCCAGCGCGGAGCCGGCGACAGAGCGTATGCGCGACATGGCGCGATCTCCCCGAGTGCGAACGCGTCGGCAGTGGTCGCGGGGCGGTCGCGGATGCGAACACCCCGCTCACTGAGGATCGTTGGCACCGGGGATGACCTGCGCATGAACAGGGCGGCAACGCGCAGCGCCGATCACCGTACGTGGATCTTGGACTACCTTCCGCGTCCACGGCCGCTCCTCGAACGGCCGGGGCGTGGTCACTCAGTGTTCATCTTCGGGGGTAGTGCAGCTTTTCCGGCCGGCGGTCGTTCCCGCCACAGCGCCAGTCCCTTGTCGACCATCGGGACGCGGGTCAGCCCGGTCACGTCGTCCAGGGGATGCCAGGCGGCCATGTCGGTGGAGCCGTTGGCCTCGTAGCGGAGGTCGCCGCCCACGATCCGGCCCTCGTAGACGAGCGCCACGCCATGATGGTCGACTCCCCGGCGGACGGGGCCCGGGATCAGGCGCCGGACGGAGTCGAGGCCCAGCAGCTCGGTGGGCTCGAAGCGGTAGCCGGTCTCCTCCTCGACCTCCCGCACGACCGTGTCGTACGGATCCTCGCCGTGCTCCATGCCGCCGCCGGGCAGCACCCACTCGAAGCCGCCGCCGGGTGCGGGGGAGCGGGCGAGGAGGAGTTGTCCGTCACGTACGCATATGGCGTAGGCCGCCACCCTCAAGTTCTTCCGCACATGGGGACGTTACCCAGGGACGTCCGCATAGGGATTTCCCCATCCTTCCATTTCGATTCGGTCAACTCTTCCCAAACAACCTTCCCTTGCACAAGGCTGTGCGATCGTCCGGGATCACATACCGGACGCCCTGATGCTCCTTTACCTGCAAGGGATGCCGATGACCCTCACCCCGCAGCGCGATCAGAAGCCGGGCGCGAGACGCACGGCCCGCATAGCCGTGGCCGCCGGTCTCGTCGCCGCGCTGTCCGCAGCCGGGCCGATACCCATGGCCCTGGCCGCGGACCCCGCGCCGGCCGCGACCGACCCGAGCGTGAAGTCCGCGCACGACAAGCTCGGTTCGGACGACGCCGATCTGCTCGCCGAAGCGAAGGCGGCCGGCGACAAGAACGTCACGATGATGGTCGCGACCGCGCCCGGCGCGACCGAGAAGGTCGCCGGGCAACTGGACGCGGTCGGCTCTGTGGGCCGTACCTACGACAAGCTCGGCTACGTCCGGGCCACCGTCCCCACCGGCAAGGCCGACAAGGCCATCGCCGCCGCCGCGAAGCTCTCCTCGGTGCACGGCATCGACCTGCGCGAGGAGATACCGCTGGACGACCCCACCGTCGACGCCAAGGGCACGAAGGGCGCGGCGACCGCCGCCACCTCGTACTCCGGCCCGAGCAAGAAGACTCCGGCCGAGAACCCGTACAACCCGTCCTTCGAGACGGGCGCCGTCGACTTCGTGAAGAAGAACCGGAAGGCCGACGGGCGCGGCATCACCATCGGCATCCTCGACAGCGGTGTGGACCTCGGGCACCCCGCGCTGCAGAAGACCACCACCGGTGAGCGGAAGATCGTCGACTGGGTCACCGCCACCGACCCGATAGTCGACAGCGACCGCACCTGGCGCCCGATGGTGACCTCCGTCTCCGGGCCCACCTTCACCTACGGCGGCAAGACCTGGACGGCGCCCGCGGGCTCGTACCAGGTGAGCACCTTCCTGGAGTCGTACACCACCGGCGGCGACGCGGCGGGCGACGCCAACCGCGACGGCGACAAGACCGACTCCTGGGGCGTCCTCTACGACGCCGCGAAGGGCACCGTCCGGGTCGACCTCAACAACAACCACGACTTCGGTGACGACACCCCGATGAAGCCGTACAAGGACGGCTTCCAGATCGGGTACTTCGGCACCGACGACCCGGCCACCGACGTCGCCGAGCGCCAGCCGTTCGTCGTGGAGATCCGCAAGGACGTCCCGATGGACCCGTTCGGCGGGGACTGGGTCGGCCAGAAGCGCGACTTCGTCAACATCGGCGTCATCGAGTCCGAGCACGGCACCCACGTCGCCGGCATCACCGCCGCCAACAGCCTGTTCGGCGGCAGGATGAACGGCGCCGCCCCCGGCGCGAAGATCGTCTCGTCGCGCGCCTGCACCTGGTCCGGCGGCTGCACCAACGTCGCCCTCACCGAGGGCATGATCGACCTCGTCGTCAACCGCGGCGTCGACATCGTCAACATGTCCATCGGCGGCCTGCCGGCGCTGAACGACGGCAACAACGCGCGCGCCGAGCTGTACACGCGGCTCATCGACACCTACGGCGTCCAGCTCGTCATCTCCGCCGGCAACTCCGGCCCCGGCGCCAACACCATCGGCGACCCGAGCCTGGCCGACAAGGTGATCTCGGTCGGCGCGACCGTCTCCAAGGAGACGTGGGCCGCCAACTACGGCTCCGTCGTGGAGAGGGACTACGCGATGATGCCGTTCTCCTCGCGCGGCCCGCGTGAGGACGGCGGCTTCACCCCGACGCTCTCCGCGCCGGGCGCCGCGATCAACACCATCCAGACCTGGCTGCCGGGCGCCCCGGTCGCCGAGGCGGGCTACTCCCTCCCGGCCGGCTACGGCATGCTCCAGGGCACCTCGATGGCGTCCCCGCAGGCCGCGGGCGCGTCCGCGCTGCTGCTGAGCGCCGCCAAGCAGAAGAAGATCGACCTCACCCCGGCGAAGCTGCGCACCGCGCTGACCTCGACGGCCGAACACATCAAGGGTGTCCAGGCGTACGAGGAGGGTGCCGGCCTCATCGATATCGAGGACGCCTGGGACTCGATCCGCGACGGCGCCACCGCCCACGAGTACACGGTGAAGGCGCCGGTCGACACCGCGATCGACCAGTTCCTGAAGACCCCCGGATACGGCACGGGTCTGTACGACCGTGAGGGCGGCCTGAAGGCGGGTCAGAAGAAGACGTACGAGGTCACCATCACCCGTACCTCCGGCCCGGACAAGGCGATCCGCCACGAGCTGGACCTGGAGAACAACAAGGCGCGCACCTTCCGGATCGTGGGCTCCGACGAGGTCAGGCTCCCGCTGAACAAGCCGGTGACCGTCAAGATCGAGGCCAGGTCGAAGCACGCGGGCATCAAGAGCGCGATCCTGGAGGTCGACGACCCGCGCACCGAGGGCGTCGACAAGCAGATCCTGTCGACGGTCGTGGTCTCCTCGCCGGTCGACCACACCTTCTCCGGCTCGGGCAAGGTCCAGCGCAACAGCACCCGTTCGTACTTCGTGACCGTCCCCGAGGGCGCGAAGACGCTGGAGGTCGCGATGAGCGGGCTGGCGAAGGGAAGCCAGACCCGGTTCATCGCCATCCACCCCTACGGCGTCCCGGCCGACTCGACCTCGACGATCAACTGCTACCCGAACTACTCCAACCCCTCCAGCGCCCCCTGCCGCCCCGACCTGCGCTCGTACGCCGACCCGCAGCCCGGCGTCTGGGAGATCGAGGTCGAGTCGCGCCGTACGTCGCCGCTGCTCGACAACCCGTACAAGCTGAACGTCACCGTCCTCGGCGCGGCCTTCGACCCGGAGACCGTGACCGTGCCCGAGGCCAAGGTCGGCACCCCGGCCGCCGCCTCCTGGCAGGTGACCAACAACTACGCCGCCATCGACGGCAAGCTCGCGGGCGGCCCGCTCGGCTCGTCGAAGACGGCGCGCCCGACCATCACCGAGGGCGTGACGCAGACCACCACGGTCGACGTGCCCGAGGGCGCCACCTCGCTCGACGTCGCCATCGGCAACGTCTCCGACGCGGCCGCCGACCTCGACCTGGTCGTCTACGACGCGGCCGGCACCGAGGTCGGCAGCTCCGCCGACGGTGACTCGGAGGAGGCGGTCAAGGTCGCGAACCCGGCCGCCGGGACGTACACCATCGAGGTCATCGGCTACGCGGTGCCGGCCGGTTCGACGGCGTACGACTACCTGGACGTGTTCTTCTCCCCCGCGCTCGGCACCGTCACGGTCGACGAGTCGCCGGTGAAGCTGGGCACGGGCGAGTCGGCCACGGTCTCCGGCAGCGTCACCGCGCTGGCGGCGGCGCCGGAGGGCCGTGAGTTCTTCGGCCAGGTCCAACTGCTCAACGCGCGCGGCACGGTCGCGGGCGTGGGCAGCGTGAAGATCGAGAAGGTCACGCCGTAGCCGGTTGAACTCTTCTCGGAGGGGCGGGCGTCCGTGCGGGCGCCCGCCCTTCGTCATGCGCAGGTGAGTTCGCGGGCCTCGGGCAGCGAGGCGGTGATCCAGGCCCGCTCGGGCGCGATGTTCTGTTCCCCGACCGCCCAGAAGTCGGGTTGGCGCTCGCCCTGCGGGATGCCGATGAGCACCGGGTCGCCCTCGCGCACGCCGGGGACGAGGTTCTCGTCCACCACGAAGGTCAGCTCCTCCTCGCCCTTGTCCGGCTTGTAGTAGCGGGTCATGTGCAGGGTGACACGCATCGACGTCGTACCGGGGAGCAGTTCGACGGAGGTGGCCCTCCCTTCGGCCACCAGTCGGGAACAGGCGAGGTAGCGGGGGCTGCCGAAGGCGGTACCGCCGCCGGACTCCTGCTGGGGAGAGGCGGCCTTGTCCGCGGTACTCGCCCCCTCGTCGGCGCCCGCGCCGCCCCCGGCCTGCGTCAGCAGCCAGCCCATGCCGGCCAGCACGGACGCGGCGGCGGCCACGGCGAGGCTCCCGAGGCCGACGGCGAAGAGGCGGCGCCGGGCGCGGGAGGGCCGTCGTACGGGGGCGGGCCGGGGCTCCGGGGCCGGTGGCGGCGGCGGTGGCTCGGCGAGCGCGTCGCCGATCAGCCCGAGCTGCTCCCGCAGCAGCGCCACGTCGGCCACGGCCGACCGGTGCTCGGCCAGCAGGGCGGCGTCCGCGCGGGCCTCCTCCGGCAGGGGTTCGCCGGTGATCGCGGCCATCAGCGCGTCGACGCCACGGCTTTCGTTCTCGGCGGTCACGTCACACCACCTCGTCCTCGTGCAGGCGGGCGCGCAGGGCCCGTACCGCGGTGTGCAGCCTGCTCTTGACCGTGCCCTCTGGGATGCCCAGCTCCTCGGCGATGTCCCGCACCGGGAGATCGCCGTAGAAACGCAGGACGAGGACCTGACGCTGGGCGTCGGGCAGCTCGTCCAGGCCCTGGGCGACGGCGAGGGAGAGCAGGCTGGTGTCCTCGCCGGAGGGGTGGGCCGCCGGTTGGCGCAGGGAGGCGAGCCGCTCGCCGAGCCGCTCCTGCCGCTTCTTCGCCCGGTGCCAGTCCATGGCGAGGTTGGAGGCGACGACCGCCGCCCACGCCGACACGTCCCGCGGCGCCTCGCGTCCGCTCGCGGCCCGCTCCAGCAGCCGCAGGCGGACCTGCTGTACCCCGTCCGGCAGGTCCGCCTGCGGCACCCCGCCGAGCGCGAGCACCGCCCGCACCCGACGCTCCTGGGCCGCGTCCAGCGGATCGTCCTCCTGGACACGGCGGGCCTTTCTGCGCAGCACAAGCCACCCCCTCACCGCGTTTCTTCTACGACGCCGCCGCGCGGGGAAACGTTCGGCGGAACCCCGGTGAATCGTCGCGAGTCGTACGTCACACCACCGCGCGGGGCAGCACAGCTTGCGGCCAGGGACCGCCGTAGGGTGAATTCCTCCAGCTCAGCGGGGGTGTGGGCGGAGTTCCGCAACCGGTGACAGCGACGACGTGTCCCAGACCTCGGGCATGGAGCGCAAAGAATTGGACAGGCGGACCCAGGTCGGCCGCATGATGGAAACGCCGCGGACACACACGAACACGTAGAAGGAGTCGCCGTGAGGGTCGGAATCGTCGGAGCCACCGGTCAGGTCGGCACGGTCATGCGCAGGATCCTCGCGGAGCGTGAGTTCCCGGTCACCGAGCTGCGCCTGTTCGCCTCGGCCCGTTCGGCGGGGACGGTCCTGGACGGCGTGACGGTGGAGGACGCCGCGACGGCCGACTACTCCGGCCTGGACATCGTGCTGTTCTCGGCGGGCGGCGCGACCTCGAAGGCGCTGGCGCCGAAGGTCGCCGCCCAGGGCCCCGTGGTGATCGACAACTCCTCGGCCTGGCGCCGCGACCCCGAGGTCCCGCTGGTCGTCTCCGAGGTGAACCCGCACGCGATCGCCGACCGCCCCAAGGGCATCATCGCCAACCCGAACTGCACCACGATGGCCGCGATGCCGGTGCTCAAGCCGCTGCACGCCGAGGCGGGGCTCCAGGCTCTCGTGGTCGCCACCTACCAGGCCGTCTCCGGCTCCGGTCTGGCCGGTGTGGACGAGCTGTTCGAGCAGGTCAAGAAGGTCGGCGACGACGCTCCGAAGCTGACGCACGACGGCTCGGCGGCGGAGTTCCCCGCGCCGAACAAGTACGTGGCGCCGATCGCGTACAACGTGCTGCCGATGGCCGGCTCGATCGTGGACGACGGTCTGAACGAGACCGACGAGGAGCAGAAGCTGCGCCACGAGTCCCGCAAGATCCTGGAGATCCCGGAGCTGCTGGTCTCCGGCACCTGCGTGCGCGTCCCGGTCTTCTCCGGCCACTCCCTCCAGATCAACGCCCGCTTCGACCGCCCGATCAGCGTGGAGCGCGCCAAGGAACTGCTGGCCGGCGCCCCCGGCGTGGCCCTCACCGACGTCCCGACCCCGCTCCAGGCGGCCGGCCAGGACCCGTCCTACGTCGGCCGCATCCGCACCGACGAGACGGTCGCCCACGGCCTCGCCCTGTTCGTCTCCAACGACAACCTCCGCAAGGGGGCTGCGCTGAACGCCGTGCAGATCGCGGAGCTGGTGGCGGCGGAGCTGAAGGGCTAACGGTCACCGCCCCTCAGCTCCTGCGCACCTCGTAGAGGAAACAGCCGTACTCGACGGCCCGGACGTGGACGAGTGCCACGGCCGGGTCGTCGAACGCGTTCCGGAACGCCTCGTCGTCGGGAGCGTCGACGAGCCGGCCGCCCAGGATGCGTCCGTCGGCGGAGTAGCGGCGGACGGTCCGGTGGGCGTTCGCGAAGGGGTGGCTGTCGCTGTCCCCGTCCGGCCCCGCGCACTCCTCGGCGTGGATGAAGACGGGGCCCTGTTCGTCGTAGGCACCGGGATCCACGCCGGTCTCGGCCGCCCAGCGGCGCAGGGGCGCGTACGACACGAGCGCGATCCGCTCCCTGGGCCCGCTCCGGCGCAGACAGCACCGCAGCGGCGCCCCGCCCTCCTCGTCGGTGAACGGGGACAGGGGGCGGCCCGCGTCGTCGGCGGTGCGCAGTTCCTTCAGGACCGGCGGTGCGATGGGGCGCGCGGTGTACGTCGTCATGTCCCCCACCCTCGCGCCCGCGGGACCGGACCGCCGGCGGGATCCGGACCTCGCGTCCGGCCCCGGTAGCCCGCGGTAGCCCCGCCCGGTAGAGGGGTATCCCCATGAGTTGCCCTCAAATCCCCGTGCGACGCCCCGCTCGTCGCCCGACCCCGATGTCCCGTGGAAGGATGGCCGAACCGACACATAACGAGGAGATGACCGCGTGCCTGGCACAAACCTGACTCGCGAAGAGGCGCAGCAGCGGGCGAAGCTGCTCACCGTTGACTCGTACGAGATCGATCTCGACCTCTCCGGCGCGCAAGAGGGCGGCACCTACCGGTCCGTGACCACGGTGCGCTTCGACGTCGCCGAGAACGGCGCCGACTCCTTCATCGACCTCGTGGCCCCGACCGTCCACGAGGTGACTCTCAACGGCGACTCGCTCGACGCGGACGAGGTCTTCAAGGACTCCCGGATCGCCCTGCCGGGCCTGCTGCAGGGCCGCAACGTGCTGCGGGTCGTCGCAGACTGCGCGTACACCAACACCGGTGAGGGCCTGCACCGCTTCGTCGACCCGGTCGACCAGCAGGCGTACCTGTACACCCAGTTCGAGGTGCCCGACGCCCGGCGCGTCTTCGCGTCCTTCGAGCAACCCGATCTGAAGGCCACCTTCCAGTTCACCGTGACGGCCCCGGAGGGCTGGACGGTCATCTCCAACTCGCCCACCCCGGAGCCCAAGGACAACGTCTGGTCCTTCGAGCCGACGCCGCGTATCTCGACGTACATCACGGCGCTCATCGTCGGCCCGTACCACTCCGTGCACAGCGTGTACGAGAAGGACGGCCAGTCCGTGCCGCTCGGCATCTACTGCCGTCCCTCGCTCGCCGAGTTCCTCGACTCGGACGCGATCTTCGAGGTGACCCGGCAGGGCTTCGACTGGTTCCAGGAGAAGTTCGACTACCCGTACCCGTTCAAGAAGTACGACCAGCTGTTCGTGCCGGAGTTCAACGCGGGCGCGATGGAGAACGCGGGCGCGGTGACCATCCGCGACCAGTACGTGTTCCGCTCGAAGGTGACGGACGCGGCGTACCTGGGGCGGGCCGAGACCATCCTGCACGAGCTGGCCCACATGTGGTTCGGCGACCTGGTCACCATGGAGTGGTGGAACGACCTGTGGCTGAACGAGTCGTTCGCCACCTACACCTCCATCGCCTGCCAGGCGCACGCCCCGGGGACGCGCTGGCCGCACGCCTGGACGACGTTCGCCAACCAGATGAAGACGTGGGCGTACCGCCAGGACCAGTTGCCGTCCACCCACCCGATCATGGCGGAGATCCGCGACCTGGACGACGTCCTGGTCAACTTCGACGGCATCACCTACGCCAAGGGAGCCTCCGTCCTCAAGCAGCTCGTGGCGTACGTCGGCATGGACGAGTTCTTCAGGGGTGTCCAGGCGTACTTCAAGCGCCACGCCTACGGCAACACGCGCCTGTCGGACCTGCTCGGCGCCCTGGAGGAGACCTCCGGCCGCGACCTGAAGACCTGGTCGAAGCTGTGGCTGGAGACGGCCGGCATCAACATCCTGCGCCCCGAGATCGAGACGGACGAGCGTGGGGTCATCACCTCCTTCGCGATCCGCCAGGAGGCCCCGGCGCTGCCGGCCGGCGCGAAGGGCGAGCCCACACTGCGCCCGCACCGCATCGCGGTGGGCCTGTACAACCTGGACGACGCTTCCGGAAAGCTGCTGCGCGACGAGCGCATCGAGCTGGACGTGGACGGCGAACTGACCACGGTGCCGCAGCTCGTCGGCAAGGGCCGCCCGGACGTGATCCTCCTCAACGACGACGACCTGTCGTACGCCAAGGTCCGCCTGGACGAGAAGTCCCTCGTCTTCGTCACCGAGCACCTCGGCGACTTCGAGGCCTCCCTCCCGCGGGCCCTGTGCTGGGCGTCGTCCTGGGACATGACCCGCGACGCGGAACTCGCCACCCGCGACTACGTCTCCCTGGTCCTGTCGGGCATCGGCAAGGAGTCCGACATCGGCGTCGTGCAGTCGCTGCACCGCCAGGTGAAGCTGGCGATCGAGCTGTACGCCGCCCCGGCCGCCCGCGAGGCCCTGCTGACCCGCTGGACGGACGCCACGCTGGCCCATCTGCGCGAGGCGGAGCCGGGCAGCGACCACCAGTTGGCCTGGGCGCGGGCCTTCGCGGCGACGGCCCGCACGCCGGAGCAGCTCGACCTCCTTCAGGCCCTGCTGGACGGCTCCGAGTCGATCGAGGGCCTGGCCGTCGACACGGAGCTGCGCTGGGCGTTCGTGCAGCGCCTCGCGGCGGTCGGCCGCTTCGAGGAGGCGGAGATCGCGGGCGAGTACGAGCGGGACAAGACGGCCGCCGGCGAGCGCCACGCAGCCACGGCCCGCGCCGCCCGCCCGACCCCGGAGGCCAAGGCCGAGGCCTGGTCGTCGGTCATCGACTCCGACAAGCTGCCGAACGCCGTCCAGGAGGCGGTGATCAGCGGTTTCGTCCAGACCGACCAGCGCGAGCTCCTGGCGCCCTACACCGACACCTTCTTCGAGGTCGTCAAGGGCATCTGGGACGCCCGCTCGCACGAGATCGCCCAGCAGATCGCGGTCGGCCTGTACCCGTCCCTGCAGGTCTCCGAGGAGACCCTGCGCAAGACGGACGCCTGGCTCGCCTCGGCCGAACCGAACGCGGCCCTGCGCCGACTCGTCTCCGAGTCGCGGGCGGGTGTGGAGCGGGCCCTCAGGGCCCAGGCGGCGGACACGGCGGCAGAGCGGTAACGGCCGTCGCGCGTACGTGAATGGGGGCGCCCGGTCTCAGACCGGGCGCCCCTGCTGTACGCGCAGAGCAAGCGATCACCCGAACCGGCACAGCCACCCTCAAGCAAGCCGCTCAGCAACAGCCCCCAGAGCCGACAGCACCCTCCCCACCGCAACCCGCGCCTCGCTCCCCCTCCGCACGGCCGCCACCACATGCCGAACCGGCCGATCCGCTCCCACTTCCCGCATGAGCACCCCGCCCCTCGACACCGCAGCCATCCGCGGCACCAGCGCCACCCCCATCCCCGCCTCCACCATCGCCAGAATCGCCGTCCAGCCCGCCGCCGAATGCCCCTGCCGAGGGCTGAACCCGGCCGCCTCGCACGCCCCGCGCGTGATGTCCGACCACGGCCCGCTCCCGCCGAAGATCCAGTCCTCCCCGGCGAGATCGGCCAGCTTCAGCCCTTCCGCGGCGGCCAGCGCGTGCCCCACAGGGAGGGCGACGTCCAGCGGGTCGGCCAGCAACGGCACCCGGGTGAACCGCGCGTCCCCCACCGCCGGCGCCTGTGCCGCGAGCGACAGGGCGAGGTCCACCTCCCCGCCGGCCAGCAGCTCGTACGCCTCCGCGGCCTCGGCCTCCCGCACCCGTACGACCACCCCGGGCGCCGTCTGCCTGAGCGCCCGCACGGCCGGTACGACCAGCGCGGGCACCGCCGTGGAGAAGGCCCCGACCCGGACCTCCCCGGCCTCGCCGTGCCGGTACGCCGCCAACTCCGCGTCCGCCCGCTCCAGTTGCTCGAACACGGCCTCGGCGTGCCGCAGCACCAGCCGCGCCGCGTCCGTCAGCCGCACCCGCCGCCCCTGCGCCTCCAGCAACGGCACCCCGACCTGCTTGGCGAGATTCGTGAGCTGCTGCGACACCGCCGACGGCGTCATCCGCAGCGCCTCGGCCGTAGCGGTCACGGTCCCCCGTTCCCGCAGCGTCCGCAGGATCTGCAGTTTCCGGATGTCCCAGTCGACCATGGCGGCAACCTACGTCACCGGCGCGCCGCCGCCCCCAGCACCACTCCCCCGAGGATCAGCGCCATGCACAGCGCCTGCGCCCAGCCGGTCGCCTCGCCGAGCACCGCCCAGGACAGCAGGGCCACGCACACCGGCTGGAGGTAGTAGACGATCCCGGCCCGGCTCGCCCCGACCAGCGCGATCGCCCGGTTCCAGGCGAAGAAGGCGAGGGCGGAGGAGGCGACCGAGACGTAGAGGATCGGCAGGACGGTGCCGGGCGTCGGGTCGAAGCCGCCCTGCATCGCCAGGCTCACGCCCTGCGCCGGCAGCAGCAGGACCGTACCGAGGAGGAAGGTGGTGAACAGGAAGGCCGTGCCGCCGAGTTCGGCGGGCCGTCGTCGCAGCAGACCGCTGTACGCCCCGAAGCAGCACGCCGCCGCCACCATCCACAGGTCCCCCGCGCCGAAACGGGTCCCGCCCGCCCCGCCTGCGATCAGCAGCACGACACCCCCACCGGCCACCAGCAGCCCCGTGACCCGACGCGCACCCAACCGCACCCCGCCCGCGCGCTCGAACACGGCCATCAGCACCGGCGAAGCGGCCATGATCATGCCCATGTTGGCGGCGGGTGTGGTCAACCCGGCCTGGTTGACGAGGGTGTTGTAGGCGGCGACGCCGAGCAGCGACGCGAGGACCACGAACCCGAGGTGACGGCGGATCGACTCCCGCTGCCGCCAAGCCTGCCGCGCACCGAACGGCGCCACCACGACCAGCGCCACCACCCACCTCCAGAACGCGTGCTGCACCGGCGGCACGCTGTCGTGCAGTGCGCGGGCGGTGACGAAGCTGCCGGACCAGACGACGGTCGCGAGGGCGGCGAGGGCGATCCCGAGGACGGGGACAGGGACGACGACGCGGACAGGTGCAGGCACGAAAGTCCTTTCGATGGACGGTGATGACAGCCCGTCCACCGTCGCAGCGAGCCATCTGTCGCGTCCATCGAAAGTTTTCGAGGATTCTCTTCAGGAAAACTGAAGGGTGAGCGCGGCCTCGATCCCCGCGGCGTCCGCGTCGTCCGCCGCCCAGGCCACGTATCCGTCGGGCCGCACCAGCACGGTCGTACGGCGGTCGCCCGCCCAGCGCTCCACGGTCAGCCACTCCTTGCGGGCACCCTGACCGTCGTACGCTCCGCTCGCGGCCTTCGGCGTGATCAGCACGAACCGGCCGCCGCGCAGCGCCTCGTACAGGCGGCCGCTCTCCAGGGCCACGTCCGGGACGCGGGTGCCGACGAGGCGGTGGGAGCCGCGCGGGGCGGGGTAGCGGTAGCCGATGCCCGAGATCTGGGCCAGAGCCTTCGCCTGGGCGGGCCGGGTCACGTTGACGAATGCAGAGACCAGGCCGCGTACGGCACGCAGTACGGGGCTCTGCGCCCGGGCCAGCCGGACCAGCCCGCCGCTGCTGCGCAGCACCGCCTTGCCGACCGGGTGGCGCTCGGCCTGGTAGGTGTCCAGCAGCCCTTCGGACGCCCGGCCCCCGAGGACCGCGGCGAGCTTCCAGCCGAGGTTGGCCGCGTCCTGGAGGCCGGTGTTCATGCCCTGACCGCCGGCCGGCGAGTGCACGTGCGCGGCGTCGCCGGCCAGGAAGACCCGGCCGGCCCGGTACCGCGGCACCTGGCGCTCGTCGCTGTGGAACCGCGAGAGCCAACGGGCGTCGTGCATGCCGTAGTCGGTGCCGAGGGCACGCCGGGTGACCTCCTTGACCTCGTCGAGGTCGAGCGGGGCGTCGTCGGGGACCTCGTGGCGGCGGTTCCAGCCCATGACGCGGTACCAGCCGTCGCCGAAGGAGGCGATCATCGCGAAGGCGTCGCCCGCGCCGTTGACGGTGAGCACGCTGTCCGGGCGCTCGGCGAGCCGGACGTCCGCCAGGAACAGGGAACGGATGACGGAGACGCCGGGGAAGGGCAGCCCTAGGGCCTCGCGCACGGCGCTGCGGTGGCCGTCGGTGCCGACGACGTAGGCCGCGCGGTGGGTGACGACCGCGCCGTCCGGGCCGCGCACGTCGAGGTCGACCCCGCCGTCGTCCTGCCGCAGACCGACGACCTCGCTCTCGAAGCGGAACTCCACCCCCGCCTCCCGCGCCCGCCGCTCCAGCAGCCGCTCGACCTCGTACTGCGGGGTGATGAGCAGGAACGGGAAGCGGGACGGCAACGTGCCCAGGTCTAGGGAGAGGCGACGGAAGAGGCGCAGCTCGGTGATGGTGCTGCCGGTGGCGAGCAGTTGGTCGGCGAGCCCGCGGGCGTCCAGTTGCTCCAGGGTGCGGGCGTGCACGCCGAAGGCGCGGGAGAGGTTGCTGATCTTGCGGGGGCGCTTCTCGACGAGGGTGACGGGGACGCCGGCGGCGGCGAGGTCACCGGCCAGGAGGAGGCCGGTGGGGCCGGAGCCTACGACGATCACGGGGCGGCTGGTGTTGGGGGTGGTGTTGGTGCTGGTGCCGTTCATGGTGGCCTCCTGGGTGCCAACACTTGTTGGCCAACGAATGTTGGTCAACGCTTGTTGGCAACAATAGAAGTCCGGGATCGAGGCGTCAACGCTTGTTGGCCTACGATTGTTTGCCCACACTTGTTGACCTACAGTTGTCGGCATGGACGAGAGCCGCCCCCAGCACCCACCCCGCCGCTCCGACGCCACCCGCACCGCGATCCTCGACGCGGCCCGCGAGCGCTTCGCGGCGGACGGATACGAGCGCGCGACCATCCGCGCCATCGCCAAGCACGCGAACATCGACCCGTCGATGGTGATGCGCTACTACGGCAACAAAGAGGGCCTGTTCGCGGCGGCCATGGCCATCGACCTGAAGCTGCCGGACCCGGGGTCGCTGAACCGGGACGAGGCCGGCCGGGCGCTCGTGACGCACTTCCTGGACATGTGGGAGGAGAGCGAGGTGCTCACGGCCCTGCTCAGGGCCGGCGCGACCAACCAGGCCGGCGCCGAGCGCATGCGGGGCATCTTCGCGGACCAGCTGCTGCCGCTGGCCCGCCGGGTGTGCCCGGACCCCGAGCAGGCCCCCGCGCGGGCCGCGCTGGCCTCGTCACAGTTGCTCGGGCTGGCCCTCACGCGCTACGTCCTGCGCTTCCCGCCCGCCGTGGCACTGGCCCCCGAGGAGGTCGTGGCATGGCTGGCACCCACGGTGCAGCGGTATCTGACCGCGCCGCACCCGGCCTGAGAACACGTCGAGGGCGCCGACCAGGTCGGCGCCCTCGACGAAAGGATGGGGCGGAAGAGCCTCGCTCAGGCCTTCGCCTTCACCTTGGCCTTCGGCCGGCGGTCCGTGGAGCGGTCCAGGACCATCACGAGGCCCGTGATGACCGCGAAGATCACGATCGGGGCAATGACGAACTGGGCCAGCGTCTCCATGACGCTCAGGCCCTGCCCGGGGTCGTCGCCGTCGTCCCGCGTGAGCGCGAGCGCGGGGGACGACATCAGCAGCATCATCAGCGTCGTACCGGCGGCCAGGGCGCCGGCGCGCAGGGCGTTCTTCTTGTCCACGGGGCCAAAAGTATCGAACGACGGGAAGGGCCGCGCGCCCGGGGTGCCGTCTGAGGCGCGGGCCGCCCCACCGGGCCCACCGTCACCCCCGCCGCGCAGCCCCTTCCCGCAGCACCTCCACCAGCCCCCACACCCGAGCCGTCCCCGCCAGTTCCTCCAGCGTCACCGGCCGCCCCTCCGCGTCGGCGATCGGCAGCCGCCAGTTCGGGTACTGGTCCCACGTCCCCGGCAGGTTCTGCGGCCGCCGGTCGCCGACGCCGTCCGGGAGCCAGACGCCGATCATGCGGGCCGGGGTGCGCAGCAGGAAGCGGTGGACGGCCTGGATCTCGGCCTCCTCCTCCGAGGCGCAGTGCCCGCCGTGCGAGCCCCGCAGCAGGCCGAGCCGGGACAGCAGCTCCAGCCACTCGCCCGTGTCGGCCGCGGCCTCGGCGCGCTCCTGTTCCAGGGGACGGGTCAACAGGCCGAGGCCGTCGCGGAGTTCGACGTGTTCGCCGGTGAGGCGGGCCGCGGTGGGCGGCAGGTCGTGGGTGGTGGCGGTGGCGAGGCAGTCGGCGCGCCAGGACTCCGGCGGCAGGGGGCGGCCGTCGCCGTCCCAGTCCCGTTCGAACCACAGCACCGAGGTGCCGAGCACGCCCCGTGAGCGCAGCGTCTCACGCACGCCCGGCTCCACCGTGCCGAGATCCTCCCCGATCACCACCGCCCCGGCCCGGGAGGCCTCCAGCACCAGGATGGCGAGCATGGCCTCGGCGTCGTAGCGGACGTACGCCCCCTGCGTCGGCGGCCGCCCCTGCGGCACCCACCACAGCCGGAACAGCCCCATGACATGGTCGATGCGCAGGGCGCCGGCGTACCGGCACAGCGCGCGCAACAGCCGCCGGTACGGCTCGTAGCCCGACTCGGCCAGCCGGTCCGGGCGCCAGGGCGGCAGCCCCCAGTCCTGGCCGCGCGCGTTGAAGGCGTCCGGCGGCGCGCCCACCGACATCCCGGCCGCGAAGTAGGCCTGCTGCGCCCAGGCGTCGGCGCCCCCGGGATGTACCCCGACCGCCAGGTCGTGCACGATCCCGACCGGCATCCCCGCCTCCCGCGCGACCCGCTGTGCGGCGGCGAGCTGGGCGTCGGTGAGCCAGGCGAGCCGGGAGTGGAAGTCGACCCGGTCCATCAACTCGCCGCGCGCGCGGGCCGTTTCGGGTGAGCGCGGGTCCCGCAACCCCTGGGGCCACCGCTGCCAGTCCGATCCGTGCACCTCGGCGAGCGCGCACCACGTGGCGTGGTCCTCCAGCGCGTCCCCCTCCCGCGCGAGGAAGTCGGCGTACGCCGCCCGCCGCCCCGGCCCGAGCGGCACCTCGCGCACCAGCTCCAGCGCCTCCCGCTTGGCCTGCCACACCGCGTCCCGGTCGATCAACTCCCCCTTGTCCAGCACCGCTTCGCGCAGCCGCCCGGCCCGCTCGCGCAGTGCCCGCACGCGCTCGTGGTCGTCAACATGCGCAAACTCGGGCACGTCCTCGACCCGCAGATGGACGGGGTCGGGGAAGCGGCGGGAGGACGGGCGGTAGGGGGAGGGATCGGTCGGGGCGCCGGGTACGGCCGCGTGCAACGGGTTGACCTGCACGAATCCGGCGCCGAGCGCGCGGCCGGCCCAGGTGGCGAGTTCGGCGAGGTCGCCGAGGTCGCCCATGCCCCAGGAGCGGCGGGACAGCAGGGAGTAGAGCTGGACGAGCAGGCCGTACGAGCGTGAGGTGGGCGTGGGCAGGCGGGTCGGGGCGACGACGAGATGGCTGGTCGCCGTACGGCCGTCCGGTGCGGTGGCCGTCAGCCGGTGGACGCCGAGCGGGAGTTGGCCGGCGTCGGTGCGCATCTCGCCCTGCTCGGTCTCGATGTGCAGCCGGGTGCCGGACGGCAGCGCGGCCAGCGCCTCGGGCTCGCTCCGGCCCCAGCACACCACCGTCGGCGGCAGCAGCCGCTCCCGCAGCTCGCGCTCGCGGGCGGCGAGCGCGGCACCGACGGCGGCGGGTGTGCTCGCGTCCACGTCGAGGGCGGCGAGGGCGAGGGTGAGCGCGGTGGCGGAGGCCGTGACCGTACGGTCCGCGGACGGCTGGTAGGAGGGGGCTACACCGTGCAGCTCGGCGAGCCGGCACAGATCGTCGGAGGGGAGGTTCTCGGAACCTTCGGGACCCTCGGCAGGGGCTTCGGCCGACCGCTGAGCTGTCATCTAGGGCCTCGTGGAGTCCATGTACATGTCCATGTCCATACCGGTGTCCATACCCAGATCCGTGCCGGTGTCGATGTCCATGTCCCAGACGGCCGTCTCGCTGGTCAACGGAGCGGCGTCGGCGAGCGGCGGCTCGCTGGTGAGGGGCTCGGCGTCCGGAAGGGGCGGCTCACTGGTGAGGGGGGCTTCGGCGCAGGCGCCCTCGGCGCTGAAGACGCAGTACTGCATCTCGTGGTCGAAGGGCGCCTCAGGTTTGGACAGGGCCGATGCTGTGGGCACGGGGGCCTCCTTGTCGGGTTCGTTAACGCGGGTTACCGCAGCCCTACCCAGCAGACGCGATGGCAGACGTACAGATGGCAACAAGGTGCCTCTCGTCACATTCCGCTCCTCGCGGTGAACGCTCCAGTGATCACTATTCACTCAGTACATGTACTCGGTGCATAATGCTCGGCATGAGCACCCGTCACATCCTGCTGGGCCTGCTCGCCCCGGGACCGAGCCACGGTTACGACCTCAAGCGACGCCACGACGAACGCTTCCCACAGGCCCGTCCGCTGGCCTACGGGCAGGTCTATACGACCTTGCAGCGGCTGGTCCGCGACGGGCTCGCGGAGGTCGACGGCATCGACTCGGACGGCGGGCCGGAGCGGACCGTGTACCGCTCGACGCCCGAGGGGACGCGCGAACTGGCCAGGTGGGCCGGGGAGATCGCGCCACCGGCGCCGTTCGTGACGAACGAGATCTTCGCCAAGGTCGTCGTGTCGATCCTGTCCGGCGGCGACCCCGCGGCCTATCTGCGCGCCCAGCGCACCGCCCATATGAACCGGATGCGGGAGCTCACGGCGGTCAAGACCGCGCCCGGCTGCGATCTCGCGACCGTGCTCTCGGCGGACTACGCCCTCAACCACCTCGACGCCGACCTCCGCTGGATGACCACCACGGCGGACCGGCTCACCACCCTGACCGCGGAGGTCGATGCAGTATGAGCAACCAAGGGGGGAGCCCGGTGCCGCTGCTGGCGGCCCGTGACCTCGTCAAGGCGCACGGCAGGACCGAGGCCCTGCGCGGCGCCTCGGTCGAGCTGGCACCGGGCGAGATCCTCGCCGTCACGGGCGCCAGCGGCAGCGGGAAGTCCACGCTGCTGCACTGCCTGGCCGGCATCGCCCGCCCGGACTCCGGCGCGGTGACGTACGCCGGGGAGCGACTGGACCAACTGCCCGAGCGGCGGCTGAGCGAGCTGCGGCGCACGGAGTTCGGCGTGGTCTTCCAGTTCGGGCAGCTCATTCCCGAGCTGACGGCGCTGGACAATGTCGCGCTGCCGCTGCTGCTCGCCGGTGCCCACCGGTCCAAGGCGCAGGCGGCGGCCGGTGAGTGGCTGGAGCGGTTCGGGGTGCGGGGGCAGGAGGAGCTGCGGCCGGGCGAGATGAGCGGCGGCCAGGCCCAGCGGGCGGCGCTGGCCCGCGCCCTGGTCACCGGCCCGAAGGTCGTCTTCGCGGACGAGCCGACCGGGGCGCTGGACTCCCTGGCGAGCGAGCAGGTGATGACGGCGCTGGCGCACACGGCCCGCGAGTCGGGCACGGCGGTCCTGCTGGTCACCCACGACGCGCAAGTAGCGGCGTACGCGGACCGGGAGGTGCGGCTGAGCGACGGGACCGTGGTGCCGCAGGGGGTGACGGCGTGAGCTCGCGGGACAAAAGGGTGCCGTACAAGCGGGATGAAAGGGTGCAGTTCAAAAGGGCGTACAGCGCCGCGTCGGCCGATCTCCGGCTGGCGTGGCTGCTCACCCGGGGGTCGGACCGCCGCGAGTGGTGGCGTGTGCTCCTCACCGCCGTCGGCGCGGCGCTGGCGACCGGGCTGGGGCTGGTGATCGCCGCGCTGCTGCCGCTGGAGGGCCAGTACAGCATGCCCGTGGGCGGCGGTCTGCTCGACCAGCCCGGTACCCGGATCGGCGTGATCGTCGCGCTGGCGCTGCTGCTGGTGCCGGTGCTCGGGTTCCTCGGCCAGTGCGCCCGGATCGGCGCCGTGCACCGGGACCGCAGGCTGGCCGCGCTGCGTCTGGCGGGGGCGACGCCCGCCCAGGTGCGGCGCATCGCGGCGTGGGAGTCGGGGCTGGCGTGTCTGGCGGGTTCGGGGACGGCCACGGTGTTCTCGGTGCTGACCCTGCTGCGGCTGTGGCGCAGCCCCGACCCCCTGGCCTGGGCGGGCATCGCCGTGGTCGCCGCCGGGGTGCCGCTGCTGGGCGCGGCCGTGAGCGCGCTGGCGCTGCGCCGGGTGGTGGCCTCGCCGCTGGGGTGGATACGGCGGGTGCGGCCGGCCGAGGGTCCGGGGCGGATGTTCCGGGTGGCGACCGGGGCGCTGGCGCTGGTGCTGGTGTACATCCTGACCACCCGCTTCCACGAGACCCCCTTCGAGTTCGCGCTCGCCCCGTTCACCGTGCTCGCCGTGTGCCTGCTGATCGGCGCGGTGGCGGTGTGGATGACCGGGGTCTCCTCCCGCCGCCTGGGCGAGCGGCTCACGGCCCGCGCCAAGAGCCCGGCGGTACTGATCGCGGCGGGACGGCTGCGTGACGACCCGTGGGCGGCGGCCCGTACGCACGCCGCGGTGCTGCTGGTGACGGTCGTGGCGGCGGCCTTCATGGGCATACGGCAGGCGATGCTGTCGACCCTGCAGGCCCACCACGAGCAGCTCGCCGAAGACGTCGCCTACTACGAGAACGGCCTGGACCTGACCGGCGCCGCGATCCTCGTCGCCCTCGCGCTCGTCCTGACCGCGCTCGCCGTCGGCACCGCCGAGTCCGTCGCCACCCGGCGCCGGGGCCTGGCCGCCCAGACGGCGGCCGGGGTGCCGTACGCGGTGCTCGCCAGAGCCACCCTGCTGGAGACCGCGCTGCCGCTGGCCCCCGCGGTCGCGGTGGCGGGCCTCGGCGGCATGACGATCGGCGTCTGGTACGCCTCGCTCACCGTCGAGGGGGCGACACTCGGCCTCCCGATCGCCGTGCTGCTGGTGACGGTCGCCGTGTACGCGGCCTGTCTGCTGGCCGCGGCCACCTCACTGCCGCTGCTGCGGCGGTCGGTGCGGCCGGCGGAGCTGCGGTACACGTGATCACGGGCACCGCGTGATCGTCCGACCCCGGGGGTACGGGGGACCCCCGGGGCCGGATCGCACACTCCCCGAGTATGCGAAGACCCGGATCGTCAGGCGGAAATGCCGTCGATCCGGGCCATGGCGTCGTCCGCGCCGAACGGCTGCAAGTACGGCAGCCAGCGCGGATCCCTATGCCCGGTGCCGATGATGCGCCAGGCGAGACCGGTGGGTGGAGCGGGTTTGTGGCGCAGCCGCCAGCCGATCTCGACCAGATGTCGGTCGGCCTTCACGTGGTTGCAGCGGCGGCAGGACGCCACCACGTTGTCCCAGACGTGCTTGCCCCCGCGGCTGCGCGGGATGACGTGGTCGACGCTGGTTGCGACGCCACCGCAGTACATGCACCGGCCCCCGTCGCGCGCGAAGAGCGCCCTGCGGGTAAGAGGAACGGGTCCCCGATAGGGAACCCGGACGAATCGCTTGAGCCGGACCACGCTGGGTGCGGGGACTGTGACGGTTGCGCTGTGCATGAAGGCGCCGGACTCCTCGAGGCATACGGCCTTGTTCTCGAGGACGAGGACGAGCGCGCGGCGGAGCGGTACGACGCCGAGTGGCTCGTACGACGCGTTGAGGACCAGGACATGCGGCACGGATGCCTCCTTGGGCGTCGGCGGCGCGTGGCTCGCGCCGGGACGATCTGTAGTCAGTCTCCCCTCTTGCCTGGTGAAAGCGCCACCATGTCCCGGTAACGGGCTGGGAGTGTTTTCGACCACATCTGATTCATCCCCCGGACGGGCAACGGTTCATCCCACCAGTTCACCCCCGGGTGGGCACAGTTCCTCCCTCGAACATCGCGGCGATCCACACACGATGCCCCGATAGTGTGGTGGGCCTGCCCCGCCGGTGACCTTTTCGTGACCTTGACCATCGACCGGTGGGGCGGGCCGCTGCACTGGAGGTACCTGCCGTGTCCCTGTCCGCCTTCCTACTGGCCGCCGGTTCGACGCCGTCGCCGTCTCCCTCGGAGACGCAGACCCCGGCGGTGCCCTCGATCCAGGAGGCCCAGGAGAGCGCGACCCAGGCCGCGAGCTGGGTCGAGCAGAACTGGGCGACCTGGCTCGCGATCGGCCTGCGGGTCCTGCTGATCCTGGTGATAGCGGCCGTGCTGAGAGTGGCGGTGCGGCGGGCGATCACCAAGCTCATAGACCGGATGAACCGCACCGCACAGGCGGTGGACGGCACGGCCCTCGGCGGCCTGCTGGTCAACGTCGAGCGCCGTCGCCAGCGCTCGCAGGCGATCGGCTCGGTCCTGCGCTCCGTGGCCAGCTTCCTGATCATGGGCACGGCGGCCCTGATGGTCCTGTCCACCTTCGAGATCAACCTGGCCCCGCTGCTGGCCTCCGCCGGTGTCGCGGGCGTGGCCATCGGCTTCGGCGCCCGCAACCTGGTCACCGACTTCCTCTCCGGGGTCTTCATGATCCTGGAGGACCAGTACGGCGTCGGCGACTCGATCGACGCGGGCGTGGCCTCCGGCGAGGTCATCGAGGTCGGCCTGCGCGTGACCAAGCTGCGCGGCGAGAACGGGGCGATCTGGTACGTCCGCAACGGCGAGGTCAAGCGCATCGGCAACCTCTCGCAGGGCTGGTCGACGGCCCATGTGGAGGTGACGCTGCGCCCCGAGGAGGACCTGGTGCGGGTCAAGGCGCTGCTCACCGAGGCGGGCGAGACGATGGCCAAGGAAGAGCCGTGGAACGAGATGCTGTGGGGGCCGGTCGAGGTGCTCGGCCTGGACAGCGTCCTGCAGGACTCGATGGTGCTGCACGTCGCCGCGAAGACCATGCCGGGCAAGGCCCTGGGCATCGAACGCGAACTGCGCTGGCGCCTCAAGCAGGCCCTCGACGCGGCCGACATCCCCATCATCGGCGGCCCCGCCCTCCCGGCGGACGACGCGGCCACTCCGGACCCGACAGCGGGCGTGTCCGCTCCGTCGGCGTACTCCAACCCCATGTCGCCGGAGTCCCGGGCGGCCACCCCGCTGTCGCCGCCGAGCGTGACGAAGTGACGAAGTAGGGGCGCGGGCGACGCCCGTCGGCGCTCGTCGTCGCCGTACAGCCGATGGTTGTGCGGACCGTGATCCGCGGTTGTTTGATCCCTCTCTGTCCGGCTGGCTTGGATGGCACGCGGGTCCCGGGCTGCGTCTGGGGCCGGGTCCGGCGGCGGTCGTGGCGAGCGGAGTGGTGGGCGGTGGCGGGTGGGCGGGCGCTGGGGCGGCGGTTCCGGTGGCTGTGGGGGGCGTACGCGGTCAGTGTCTTCGGGACGTGGCTGGCGTTCGACGCGTTCTCCCTGATCGCCGTCGTCGTGCTGCACGCCGGGGTGACCGAGGTGGCGCTGCTGTCGGCCTCGGGGCTCGCGGTGGGGGCGGCGCTGGCGGTTCCGCTCGGGGCGTGGGTGGAACTGCGGCCGAAGCGGCCCGTGATGGTCGCCGCGGATCTGGTCCGGTGCGCGGTGCTGCTCAGCCTCCCGGCCGCGTTCGCCCTGGACGCGCTCGGCCTCGGGCAGCTTCTGGTGGCGTCGGTGGTGGTGGCCGCCGCGGACATCACGTTCAACGCGGCGAGCGGCGCGTATCTGAAATCCCTCCTCCCGCCGGAGGACCTGCTGGTGGCGAACGGCCGCTTCGAGGCCACGATGTGGACGGCCACGGCCATCGGGCCACCGCTCGGCGGGACGGCGATCGGTGTGTTCGGCCCGATGGCGACGGTGCTGGCGAACGCGGTCAGCTTTCTTCTCTCGGCACTGGGGATCCGGGCGATCGGGAGTACCGGGGAGATCGGGAGTACCGGGAGTACCGGGGGTAGCGGGGACAGCGAGGGTAAGGAAAGGCAACAGATCCGCCCTGACGCCCCATCAGGCCCACGGGCGAGCGACCTTCGCGCGGGCTGGCGGCACATCCTCACCCACCCGATCCTGCGCCCGCTGTTCCTCAACACGGTCCTGGTCAACTCCCTGATGATGGTGTCGGCCCCGCTGCTCGCCGTCCTCATGCTCGGCCCGCTCGGCTTCACCCCCTGGCAGTACGGCCTCGCCTTCGCCGTGCCGTGCCTGGGCGGCCTGCTGGGCTCCCGGCTGTCCCGGCGCCTGGCGGCCCGCCACGGCCGGCACCGGATCCTGCTCGTCGCGGGCACCCTGCGCGCGTGCTGGCCCGTCGGCCTGGCCTTCATCGGCCCGGGCACGCCCGGCCTGCTGCTCGTCATGGCCGTCGAGTTCGGCCTGATCACCTGCGCGGGCGTCTTCAACCCGGTGCTCGCCACCACGCGCCTCGAACTGACCCCGCCGGACCGGGTGACCCGCACCCTGTCGGCCTGGTCGATCACCGTCAAGACGGTGACCGCGGCCATGACCGCGCTGTGGGGCCTGCTCGCGACGCTGACCGGCCCGCGCGCGGCGATCGCCCTCGCCGGGATCCTGCTCCTGGCGACACCGCTGCTGCTCCCCCGACAGGAGCAGGCGGCGCGGCACGGCGCCCTCAAGTAACGACTGGGTTGCTGGTATAGACCTCTCTTGACGCCGCCTCCTCGTCGGACTACGTTCCTCGACATCCGGATAGGAAACCTTCCTAACAGTGATCCCGGATGGACTTCCGTCGTAGATCGCTGGGAAGCTGGTCAGCCGAAAGGCAGGTGTCGACTCCATGGCAGGAACCGCCGGTACGCCGGGCACCCCACGCGTCCTGCGCGCCATGAACGACCGTGCCGCCCTGGACCTCCTCCTGGAGCACGGGCCGTTGTCCCGCACGCGGATCGGCAAGCTCACCGGCCTGTCCAAGCCGACCGCCTCCCAGTTGCTGGCCCGCCTCGAGGCCGCCGGCCTCGTCCTGGCCACCGGCACGACGGAGGGCCGCCCCGGCCCCGGCGCCCAGCTCTACGAGGTCAACCCGACCGCCGCGTACGCCGCGGGGCTCGACGTCACCCCCGAACGCATCCTCGCCGCCGTCGCCGACATCACCGGCCGCACGGTCGGTTCGTACGAACTGCCCACCCCCGGCAGACGCACGGGCCGGCCCGTCGTCCGGCAGGTCACCGACGCCCTGGACGGCGCGGTGAAGGCGGCGGGCCTCGCCCGCGACGACGTCCGCCGGCTCGTCATCGGCACCCCCGGCGCCTTCGACCCCAACACGGGCCGGCTGCGCTACGCCTCCCACCTCCCCGGCTGGCACACCCCGGCCCTCCTGGACGAACTCGCCGCCGCGCTGCCGATGCCGGTCGAGTACGAGAACGACGTCAACCTCGTGGCGGTGGCCGAGCAACGGCTCGGCGCGGCCCGCGGCCACGAGGACTTCGTACTGCTGTGGAACGAGGGCGGACTCGGCGCCGCCCTCGTCCTCGGCGGCCGGCTGCACCGCGGCTGGACCGGCGGCGCGGGCGAGGTGGGTTTCCTGCCGGTTCCCGGCACGCCCCTGGTCCGGCAGGTGACCAGAGCCAACAGTGGCGGCTACCAGGAGCTGGCCGGCTCCCAGGCCATCCCCCGGCTCGCCGCCGAACTCGGCATGACCGACATCCCCTCGACGCCGTACGCCGAGGCCGCCGCCACCCTCGTCGCACGGGCCGCCGCCGAGGACACCGTCCTCAACCGGCTGCTCCTGCACACCTACGCGACCCGGCTGGCCACCGGTCTGGCCTCCCTGGTCTCCGTCCTCGACCCCGAACTGGTCGTCCTCAGCGGCGCCTGCCTCACCTCCGGCGGCGAAGTGCTGCGCGCGCTCGTCCAGGACGAGCTGGAGGAACTGGCCGCGTCCCGGCCCCGGCTCGTCGTCGGCGACGTCCGTGAACATCCGGTGCTGCGGGGCGCGCTGGAGAGCGCGCTGGCGACCACACGCGACGAGGTCTTCGACACCGCGCGCTGACCGCCCACCCCCGCGGCCCAGCCCTTTAACCCACCCCTCAGCTCACCCCCCACCTTCCCTCACCCACCCCTGTCTCGCCCTTGGGAGACCTCGCCATGCCCGGAAAGTCCAGGAAAGTCACGTCCATAGCGTCCCGCAGGACAGCCGCCGCCCTAGCCGCCTCCGCCTCGCTGGCCCTCCTCGCCACGGCCTGCACCGGCCAGTCGGAGTCGGGCGCCACCGACGACCCCGACGCCAAGACCACGATCACCTTCTGGCACGGCTGGAGCGCGCCCGGCGAGGTCAAGGCGATCCAGGAGAACGTCGGCCGGTTCGAGAAGGCCCACCCCAACATCACCGTGAAGGTCGTCGGCAACATCAACGACGACAAGCTCAACCAGGCGCTGCGCGCGGGCGGTTCGAACGGGCCGGACGTGGTGTCGTCGTTCACGACCGCCAACATCGGCAAGTTCTGCTCCTCCGGCGCCTTCCTCGATCTCAAGCCCTTCATCGAGAAGTCGAAGCTCGACCTCGACAAGACCATCCCGAAGCCGATGCTGGACTACACCCAGTTCGAGGGCACCCGCTGCGCCCTGCCCCTGCTGGGCGACGCCTACGGCCTCTACTACAACAAGGACGCTTTCGAGAAGGCGGGCATCACGTCCCCGCCGAAGACCTGGTCGGAGTTCGCGAAGGTCGCCGAGAGGCTGACCGTGAGCAAGGGTGACAGTTACCAGCAGCTCGGCTTCATGCCGACGTACCACGGCTACGAGACGGTCGTGGACCACTACATGTCCCAGTGGGACCACGCCTACTTCGACGCCGACGGCAAGTCCAACATCGCCAAGGACCCGGCCTTCGCCGAGATGTTCACGTACCAGAAGAAGCTCATCGACGACCTCGGCGGCTTCGCGAAGCTGGAGAAGTACCGCAACACCTTCGGCGACGAGTGGGGCGCCAAGCACCCGTTCCACACCGGCCAGGTGGCCATGCAGCTCGACGGCGAGTGGCGGCTCGGCATGGCTCAGGACGCCGGCGTCGGCTTCGAGATCGGCACCGCTCCGATGCCCGTCGCCGACGACGAGGCCGACGAGTACGGCAAGGGCTTCCTCTCCGGCACGATCATCGGCATCGCGCCGCAGAGCGAGAAGCAGAACGCGGCCTGGGAACTGGTGAAGTACCTGACCACCGACACCGAGGCCGTCGTGTCCTTCGCCAACGCCATCCACAATGTGCCGTCCACCTTCGCGGCCCTGAAGTCGCCCGAGCTGAAGGTGGACCCCGCCTTCAAGACGTTCCTGGACATCGCCCAGCACCCGCACTCCAACACCCCGCCGGCCTCCGTCAACGGCTCCACGTACCAGACGACGCTGCAGGACTTCGGCTACCAGTACGAGTCGGGCAAGGTGAAGGACCTGAAGGCCGGTCTGGAGAAGACCGCCCGGCAGATCGACACCGACATCGAGCAGGCGAAGTAGCGTCCCGGTGTCCGCGCACACGCTCCGTTCGAAGCGCCGCAGGTCGGCGCTTCGAACGGTGGCCTTCCTGTCCCCGTGGCTCATCGGGTTCGGCGTCTTCTTCGCCTATCCGCTGGTGTCCACCGTGTACTTCTCCCTGATGAAGTACGACGGCTTCGGCACACCGGCGTTCCGCGGCCTGGGCAACTGGGCCTACGTCTTCAACGACTACCCGCTGTTCTGGCCGGCCCTGCGCAACACGCTCTGGCTGGTCCTGGTGATGGTGACCTGCCGGGTCGTCTTCGGACTCGGCATCGGACTGCTCATCACCAGGATCAAGACCGGCGCGGGCGTCTTCCGCACCCTCTTCTACCTGCCGTACCTCGCCCCGCCGGTGGCCGCGACCCTGGCCTTCGTCTTCCTGCTCAACCCCGGCACCGGCCCGGTCAACTCCCTCCTCGGCGACCTCGGGCTGCCGGCGCCCGGCTGGTTCACGGATCCCCTCTGGTCCAAGCCGGCCCTGACCGCGCTGGCGCTGTGGGGCGTGGGCGACCTCATGGTCATCTTCATGGCCGCGCTGCTCGACGTGCCGAAGGAGCAGTACGAGGCGGCGGAGCTGGACGGCACATCGGCCTGGCAGCGGTTCCGGTACGTCACGCTGCCGAACATCTCGCCGATCGTGATGTTCGCCGTGGTCACGGGCGTGATCCAGACGATGCAGTACTACACACAGCCGCTGGTGGCCGGGAAGGTCGCCTCCGGCATCATCGGCGGCTCCGGCCAGCAGTTCGAGCCGGGCTACCCCGACAAGTCGACCCTGACGCTCCCCCAGCTCGTCTACAACCTCGGCTTCCAGCGCTTCGACTACGGCTCGGCCTGTGTGATCGCACTCGTCCTGTTCGCTCTCGCCATGGCGTTCACCGCGCTGCTGATGCGGCGCCGGGGCGGACTGATCCAGGCAGGTGACTGACCATGACCCAAGTGCTGGACAAGCCCGTGGAGTTGACGGAGCCGACCGTCGCCGAGCGCACGGCCCGCCGCAAGGCGCTCCTGGAATGGATAGCGGTCCACTCCCTCGGCGTCGCGGCGGCGCTCTTCTTCACCCTGCCCTTCGTGTTCGTCGTGCTGACCTCGCTGATGAGCGACCAGCAGGCGCTCACCCGCGACCTGGTCCCGGACACCTGGGAATGGGGCAACTACACCAAGGTCTTCGACACCCCCGGCTTCCTGACCTGGTGGAAGAACACGCTGATCTACGCGGGCCTGGGCACGGTCCTGACCGTCGTGTCCTCGGTCCCGGTGGCCTACGCGCTCGCGAAGTTCCGCTTCCGCGGCCGCAATGCGGCCCTGATGCTGGTCATCTCGATGATGATGCTGCCGCCCCAGGTGGTCATCATCCCGATGTACCTGTTCTGGGCGAAGCAACTGGACCTCTCGGGATCCCTGTGGCCCCTGATCATCCCGATGGCGTTCGCAGACGCGTTCTCGATCTTCCTGCTGCGTCAGTTCCTGACCACCATCCCCAACGAGTACCTGGACGCGGCGAGGGTGGACGGCTGCGGTGAACTGCGCACGCTCCTGCGCGTGGTCCTCCCCATGGCGAAGCCGGGTATCGCCGCGGTGGCCCTCTTCCAGTTCTTCTACGCCTGGAACGACTACTTCGGCCCCCAGATCTACGCCTCCGAGAACCCGGGCGCCTGGACCCTCTCCTACGGCCTGGAGTCGTTCAAGGGCGCCCACCACACCGACTGGAACCTCACCATGGCCGCGACCGTTCTGGTCATGGCCCCCGTCATCGTCGTGTTCTTCTTCGCGCAGAAGGCGTTCGTAGAGGGCGTCACGCTCACCGGAGTAAAGGGTTGAACAACCTATGAAACTCACCGTGGTCGGCGGCGGCTCGACCTACACCCCCGAACTCATCGACGGCTTCGCCCGCCTCCGGGACACCCTCCCCATCGAGGAACTGGTCCTGATGGACCCGGCGGCGGACCGCCTGGAACTGGTCGGCGGCCTGGCCCGCCGTATCTTCACCCGACAGGCCCACGACGGCCGGATCACCACGACCACCGACCTGGACGCGGCGGTGGACGGCGCGGACGCGGTCCTCCTGCAACTGCGCGTGGGCGGCCAGGCGGCCCGTGAACAGGA
Organism: Streptomyces sp. UG1; assembly: GCF_049974585.1. Taxonomy (NCBI): domain Bacteria; kingdom Bacillati; phylum Actinomycetota; class Actinomycetes; order Kitasatosporales; family Streptomycetaceae; genus Streptomyces; species Streptomyces sp. UG1. Next base: position 112,467 of record NZ_JBNGGG010000011.1, read on the forward strand.
CGAGACGTGGCCCCTGGAATGCGGCTGCGTGGGCCAGGAGACGACGGGCGCGGGCGGCCTGGCGAAGGCCCTGCGCACGGTCCCGGTCGTCCTCGGCATCGCCGACCGCGTCCGCCGCGCCAACCCCACCGCCTGGATCATCGACTTCACCAACCCGGTCGGCATCGTGACCCGGGCCCTGCTCCAGGAGGGCCACAAGGCGGTCGGGCTGTGCAACGTGGCGATCGGCTTCCAGCGCAAGTTCGCCAAGCTGCTCGGCGTCTCCCCCTCCGAGGTGCACCTGGACCACGTGGGCCTCAACCACCTCACCTGGGAGACCGGGGTACGCCTCGGCGGCCCCGAGGGCGAGGACGTCCTGCCGAAGCTCCTGACCGACCACGGCGACACGATCGCCGCGGACCTGCACCTGCCGCGGGCAGTCCTGGACCGCCTCGGCGTCGTCCCGTCGTACTACCTGCGCTACTACTACGCGCACGACGAGGTGGTGCGCGAACTGCGGACCAAACCGTCCCGCGCCGCGGAAGTGGCCGAAATGGAAAGAAAACTGCTCACCCTGTACGCCGACCCGGCCCTGGACGAGAAGCCCGGACTCCTCTCCGAGCGCGGCGGCGCGTACTACTCGGAGGCGGCGGTGGACCTGGCGGCGGCGCTGCTGAACGGCGCGGGGAGCCCGTACCAGGTGGTGAACACGTACAACAGGGGCACCCTGCCGTTCCTCCCCGACGACGCGGTGATCGAGGTGCAGGCGGCGGTCGGCGGACAGGGCCCGCTCCCGCTGCCGGTCCCGAGCCCGGAACCCCTGTACGCGGGCCTGATGGCCCAGGTGACGGCCTACGAGGACCTGGCCCTGGAGGCGGCCCTGCACGGCGGCCGCACCCGTGTCTTCAAGGCCCTGCTCTCCCACCCCCTCATCGGCCAGTACGAGTACGCCGAGCAGCTCACCGACCGGCTGATCGCACACAACCGGGAGCACCTCGCGTGGGCATGACCGCACGTGTCCTCGCCATCGACGCGGGCAACAGCAAGACCGACGTGGCGGTGGTGGCCGGCGACGGGACCGTCCTGGCCACGGCCCGGGGAGGAGGGTTCCGTCCGCCCGCGGTGGGCGTGGCGGCGGCCATGGACACCCTCGCCGAGGCCGTGGACCGGGCCTTCACGGCCGCGGGCGTGACATCCGCCGACCACGTCTCCGCGTGCCTGGCCAACGCCGACTTCCCGGTGGAGGAGGAGACCCTGGCCGCCGCGCTGCACGCGCGCGCGTGGGGGACGACGGTCGAGGTCCGCAACGACACCTTCGCGATCCTGCGGGCGGGTGTGACCGAACCCCGGGGCGTGGCCGTCGTCTGCGGCGCCGGCATCAACTGCGTGGGCATGCGCCCCGACGGCCGTAGGGCCCGCTTTCCGGCGCTGGGCCGCATCTCCGGTGACTGGGGCGGCGGTTGGGGGCTGGCGGAGGAGGCGCTGTGGCACGCGGCGCGGGCGGAGGACGGCCGGGGCGAGCCGACGGCCCTGGCGCGCACCCTCCCCGCCCACTTCGGCCTCCCCACGATGTACGCCCTGATCGAGGCCCTGCACCTGGGGCACGTCGAGGAGATCCGCCGTCACGAGCTGACACCGGTCCTGTTCACCACGGCGGAGGCCGGCGACCCGGTCGCCCGCGCGATCGTGGACCGGCTGGCCGACGAGGTGGTGACGATGGCGACGGTCGCCCTGAGCCGCCTCGAGATGCTGGAGCAGGAGACACCGGTCCTGCTGGGCGGAGGCGTACTGGCGGCCCGCCACCCCCAACTGACCGACGGCATCCGGGACTTGCTGGCAGCGCGGGCTCCGAAGGCCGTGGCCCGGGTGGTGGCGGCGAGCCCGGTGCTGGGGGCGGCATTGCTGGGGCTGGACCGGGTGGGGGCGGAAGCGGAGGTGCACGAACGGCTGCGGTCACACTTCGAAGGCTGACGGGGCCGACGGGGCCGACAGGGCCGGCGGCGGAACTCGGCCCAGCCCCTGGAGCGGAACCGATCCGATTCCCACGGCGTATTCATGGGCAGGGGAGGTGCGGGATCCTGTCGGCCGCCGGCAGGCGCTCCGCTGCGATCCGATCAAGATCCAGGGAAGGCCGGTGCGGATGTCAGTCCCGGCAGCGATACTTGCCGCGACGGATGACCACGGGGGAGGTCAGCAGTGACACAGACGCCGAAGAGCAGCACCGCACCACCACCGGGCCACGACCCGGTGCACGGCACCCCCACCCTGCCGTCCGTCCCCCCACAGCCCCACCGCCCGGCCGCGCCCGGCCCCACCTCCACCGAACCCCGCCGCACCGCCTTCGCCGAGGGCTTCGACCAGCTCCGCGCGGCCGCCACCACCGAACCCGGCCGCCTGCGCATCATCGGCGCCCTCCTCGCCCTCCTCGTCATCGCCTTCGGCGCCATCGCCGCCTGGCAGATGACCGAGCGCGCGAGCGCGGCCGACGACGTCCTCAACCGCAGCCAGCCCCTCACCTCGGACGCGGCCGACATCTACCGCTCCCTCGCGGACGCCAACACCGCCGCGGCCAGCGGCTACCTCGCCGGTCTGCAGGAGAAGCCCGCCATGCGCGAGGGCTACGAGACGGACATCCGCACGGCCGCCGCCAAGCTCGTCACCGCCGCCGCCAACTCCGAACCGGGCTCGACCTCGGCGGACACGATCGCCGAACTCAGCAGACTGCTCCCCGAGTACAACGGCCTGGTCGAGACCGCGCGGGCCAACAACCGCCAGGGCTACCCCGTCGGCGGCGCCTATCTGCGCGCCGCGAACGAGATGATGCAGCAGAAGATGCTGCCGGCCGCCCAGAAGCTGCACCGGACCGAGAACCAGCGCCTGCGCGAGGACTACGCCGACGCGAAGTCCTTCCCCTGGGCGGCCGCGGGCCTCGGCATCGTCGCCCTGGGCGGCCTCGCCTGGGCCCAGCGCCGCAACTACCGGCGCACCAACAGGGTCCTCAACCACGGCCTGGTCACCGCCACGGCCGCCTCCACGGTCGTCCTGCTGTGGCTCACCGTGGGGCACACCGTGGCCCGCGCGGGCCTGAACGACTCCTACGACCACGGCGTCCGCTCCTTGAACGTGCTGCACGAGGCCCGGATCGCCTCCCTCACCGCCCGCAGCGACGAGAACCTCGCCCTGGTCCGCCGCGGCGCGGACACCAAGGCGCTCGACGACGACACGGTCGTGGACGCGTACGAGTGGGGCTACGACCGGGAGATCGAGGAGCTCGGCAAGGCGCTCACCCGGGCCGCGGGCCTCGCCGACGACACGGCGGGGAGGAAGCCGGTGCAGGACGCGAACGGCTTCATGAAGATCTGGAAGGACCGCCACGGCATCGCCCGCGCCGACAACGACTCGGGCAACTACCAGGCCGCCCGCGACCGTGTGATCGGCACCGCGAAGGAGCCGACGAGCGTGTGCTTCGACAACGTCGACCAGGCCCTGGCCACGGCACTGAAGCACGAGCAGACCGAGTTCAGGCAGGCCGCGGGCGACGGCCGCGACTCGCTGACCGGCCTCCCGACCGGCGCCGCGGTCCTCGCGGTCCTGGGCGCGGCCGGCGCGGTCCTCGGCATCGGCCGCAGGCTGTCGGAGTACCGGTGAGAGGGGGCACGACGATGAACGCGCACCACGCACACGACACACGCCGCACCAGCACCCCCTGGCACCGTCTGCGGGCCGGCCTGCGCGGCTGGGGCGGCGTCGGCGCGATGGCCGTCCTGTGCGCGATGGCCCTGGCCTTCGCCCTGCTGCTCCCGCTCTCCCAGCCGTCCGGCGACACCGGTGCCCCCGGCGGCGACACGGACCCCGCCGGCCACCGCGTCACCACCGGCCTCCAGGCCGAGGCCGAGGACTGCGAGAACCCGCAGGACAAGAGCCTCTCCCCGGCAGGCGGCAACGGCGACACCCCGGCCCTCGACGCCATCAAGGCCCGCAAGGACCGGCGCCTGATCGTCGGCATCGACACCAACAGCTACCGCTGGGGCTACCTCGACCCGAACAACCCCTCCGGCGCGTTGGAGGGCTTCGACATCGACCTGGTCCACCGGATCGCCGAGGACATACTCGGCGACCGCGACGCCGTGCGGTTCAAGGCGATCCCGACCAGCCGCCGTATCGAGGCGATCCAGAAGGGCGAGGTCGACATGGTGGTCCGCACCATGACGATCAACTGCGACCGCATCGAGCAAGTCGCCTTCTCCGCCCCGTACTTCGTCACCGGCCAGCAGGTCCTCGCCCCCAAGACCTCGGAGATCACCGGGTACGACAAGAGCCTGGCGAAGAAGAAGGTCTGCTCGGCGGAGGGCTCCACGGCCTACGACAACCTCGAGGCGGACAAGAAGGAAGGCGACCTCCCCGCGTCCACCGACATCGCCGTCACCGTCCCCAACCAGCTCGACTGCCTGGTGAAGTTGCAGCTCGGCGAGGTCGACGCGATCGTCACCGACGGCGCCCTGGCGGCCAGTCAGGCCGCGCAGGACCCCACGGTCGAACTGAAGGGCGGACTGTTCACCGACGAGTACTACGGCGTGGCGATGAAGCTGGGCTCCGACGATCTGGTACGCCAGGTCAACCGGACCCTGGAGAACTACATCGAGGACGGCGGCTGGAAGACGTCGTACGAGAAGTGGCTGCACCCGACCATGGACCAGGGCGACAAGAAGTCGGCGTCGGCGACCCCTCCCGAAGCCCGGTACAAGTGACCGACCATCAACTGACAGACAGTTACTGACAGACGATTACTGACAGACGACTGACGAAACCACAACGCAGCGAGAGGTGATCGATGGGCGTCACGGACCCCGCCGGGCCGGTGATGGACCGGGACGAGGTGGACCGTGCGCTGGCGCGGCTCGGCGCGGAGCACGAGGCGATCGAGACCTCGCTCCTCGCCCTGCAGGACCACGCGGGCCGCAGACTTCTCGAGGGCGCGCAGTTGACCGGGGTCACCAAGGAGCGCTGGACGGCCGCGGAGGCGTCGATCACGTTGCTGTGGGCGTACTTCGACGCGTACACGGACGCGTTGCGCTCCGCCCGCGAGATCCGCGCCCGGCGCCGCTGGTCCAGCCGGGACGACCTGGTGGAGCTGACGGAGCTGCTGCGCGGCGACTCCGTGACCGTCGCGGGCTCGACGACCGCGACGGCGACCGCCAACGCGCCGACATTGCAAGGCGCTTCGAGCAAGCTCAGCGAGCAGTTCTCGCTGGCCACCCTGGTCGACCGGATGAACGAACTGTACGCGACCTCGCTCGACATGGTCGTCGCCGCCGACGCCGTCTGGTCGGCGCTGCCCGCGCGGATCGATTTACTCGCCGCGGAGCTCCAGCGCACCCGCAAGCTCGCGCACTCCGTCGGCGTACGCCCCGGCGAGCACCCCTCGGGCGACGACCTGGAGCGCATCACCCGCACCCTCACCAACCTGCGCGCGCAGGTGGTCTCCGACCCGCTGGCGTACTGGATCCCCACGCAGGGCAGTTCGGCGCCGGGCGGCGGCCGGCCGGACACCACGGTCTACGACCGGGAGGCGCGCGCCCTGGAGGACGTACGCCGTGAGATCGACGCGGTGCTGACGGTCCGCCAGGATGCCGAGCAGCGTCTGGTCAAGCTGCGCGACGTGCTCTCGCGCGCGGACCGCACGCTGGCCGAGGCCCGCACCGCGCGCGGCGAGGTGCTGGCGAAGATCGCCGCCACGGAGGTGCCGGTCGTCAGCGGCCCGCCGACCGCGCTGCAGGAGCAGTTGGCGACGGCCGCCGAGTACCGCAGACACGCCCAGTGGCACCGTCTGTCCCCGCTCCTGGAGTCGCTGGAGCAGAAGGCGGACGACGAACTGCTGCGCGCCCGCGAGTCGCTGACCGCGGTCACCGCGCCCCTGGCGGTCCGCGCGGAGCTGCGCGGCCGCCTCGACGCGTACAAGGCGAAGGTCGCGCGGCACGGCTTCGCGGAGGACCCGTTCCTGATCGAGCGCTACGACGCGGCCCGCCGCATGCTGTGGAGCGCCCCCTGCGACCTGCGCGTCGCCGAACAGGCGGTCCTGCGCTACCAGCAGGCGGCCGCCGACCTGCTCGGCAGCGGCCGGGTACCGGGGCCGCGCGGGCCGGAGGATCGCGGGGGATCATGAGGGTGAGAGCCTGTGAACAAACCCCCGTGGGGGAGCGCGTGCCGACAGCGACATCAGCCTCCCCCACGCTCGAATCGAGCTCGCGCGGGGGCACCCCCATCGCGGCGGGCGCAGCGCTGGCGGGGCTTTGTTCACAGGCTCTAAGGGGGGAGTCGTCGTCATGAGTCAGGCACAGCAGCCCTGCCAGCGGCCGGACTGTGGTGGGGCGTACGAGGACATGGGTGGCGGTGAGCTGTACTGCGACACCTGCGGGCTCGCCCCGGTCGTCTCGGCGAGCGGCATGGTCGGCTCGCCGCCCACCGGGATGACCGGCGGTGGCAAGGGCGGGCGCGGTTCGGGCAGTGACAGCTCCCGCGCCGGCAGCCGTGGCAGCTCGCGTACGTCGTCGCAGTCGTCGAAGTCCCGGCGCTCGGTGTCGGGACGGCTCTCGCGCGCGCTGTCGGGCCGTTCCACGGGCCGCTCGGTGTCGGTGCGCAGCTCCGGCTCCTCGGCGGGCTCCAGCGGCCGCAGCCGGCTCGGCGCCGGTCTGGTCCAGGTGCCGGACGTGCCGCGGCCCGACCCGCGCGCGATGGTGCTTCAGAACCCCGAGGTGCCCGAGCGCAAGCGTTTCTGCTCGCGTTCGGACTGCGGCGCGCCGGTGGGCCGTGCGCGCGGCGACCGGCCGGGCCGTACCGAGGGCTTCTGCACCAAGTGCGGGCACCCGTACTCGTTCATCCCGAAGCTGAAGGCCGGCGACATCGTGCACGGCCAGTACGAGGTCGTGGGCTGCCTCGCGCACGGCGGGCTCGGCTGGATCTACCTCGCCGTGGACCGCGCCGTCTCCGACCGCTGGGTGGTGCTCAAGGGCCTGCTCGACACCGGCGACCAGGACGCGATGGCGGCGGCGATCTCCGAGCGGCGCTTCCTCGCCGAGATCGAGCACGCCAACATCGTGCGGATCTACAACTTCGTCGAGCACCTCGACCAGCGCACCGGCTCCCTCGACGGCTACATCGTCATGGAGTACGTCGGCGGCAAGTCCCTGAAGGAGATCGCGAACTCGCGCCGCACGGAGACCGGCCGGCGCGACCCGCTGCCCGTCGAGCAGGCGTGCGCGTACGGCATCGAGGCCCTGGAGGCGCTCGGCCACCTCCACAGCCGCAATCTCCTCTACTGCGACTTCAAGGTCGACAACGCCATCCAGACCGAGGACCAGCTCAAGCTGATCGACATGGGCGCGGTGCGCAGGATGGACGACGAGGAGTCGGCGATCTACGGCACAGTGGGCTACCAGGCGCCGGAGGTCGCGGACGTCGGCCCCTCGGTGGCGTCCGACCTGTTCACGGTCGCCCGCACGCTCGCCGTACTGACCTTCGACTTCCAGGGCTACACGAACGTCTACGTCGACTCGCTGCCCGACCCCGACAACATCGAGGTCTTCCGCCAGTACGAGTCCTTCTACCGCCTCCTGGTCCGCGCCACCGACCCCGACCCGGCCCGCCGCTTCGCCTCCGCGCAGGAGATGACGGAGCAGCTCACGGGCGTGCTGCGCGAGGTCGTGTCCCTGCAGTCGGGGCGGGCCAGGCCGTCGCTGTCGACGCTGTTCGGGCCCGAAGTGCGGGTGACGGACACGGAGTTGTTCCCGAGGCTGGACGGGGACGTCTCGCGGCTGGGGGCGCGGGCGGCGCCGTCCCGGAAGAAGCGCACCGCGGCCGGTTCCCCCGCCCTGGAGCCCGGCGTCGGCGCCGGCGCCGGCGCCGGCAAGGCACTCACGTCCGGCGCTCCCGGCACCCCGGGCATCGTCAAGGCCGCCGACGCCCCCGCCGCCGCCCTCGCCCTGCCGGTCCCCCGGGTCGACCCCTCCGACCCCAACGCCGGTTTCCTCGCGGGCCTGATGACCACCGCGGCGGCCGAGCTGCTCGGCGCCCTCGCCGCCGCGCCCGCGCCGTCGACCGAGACCCGGCTCCGGCAGGTGCGGGCCTGGCTGGAGAACGGCGACACCGGCACCGCGCACGAGGCGCTGCTGAAGCTGGAGGACGAGCGGCCCGACGACTGGCGGGTGGTCTGGTACCGCGGCGTGGCCGCGCTGGTCACCGGCGACCACGAGGGCGCCGCGCTCGCCTTCGACGCGATCTACGACGCCTTCCCCGGCGAGCCCGCGCCCAAGCTGGCCCTCGGCCTGTGCGCGGAGGTGCTGGGGCAGTTGGACAACGCCGCCGAGTACTACCGCCTGGTGTGGTCCACCGACCCCAGCTTCGTCAGCGCCGCCTTCGGCCTGGCCCGCGTCCAGTTCGCGACCGGCGACCGCCGTGGCGCCGTAGGCACCCTGGAGTCGGTTCCGGAGAGCTCCATCCACTACACGGCCGCACGCGTCGCCGCCGTCCGGGCGCGGCTGCGCGGTCGTACGGGGGTCGGCGCCGACGTGCCGTTCCTGGACGATCTGACCGCCGCCGCGGGGCAGGTCGAGGCGCTGGAGGCGTACGGTCTGGATCCGGCGCGCCGAGAGCAGTTGTCGGCGGAAGTCCTCGGCTGCGCGCTGGACTGGATACTCTCCGGGGGCCAGGGTTCCGTCCCTCCCGCCGCCGGAGGACGGACACTGCTCGGCAGTGGCCTGGACGAGCGGGGACTGCGTTTCGGCCTGGAGCGTTCGTACCGCATGCTGGCCCGGCTCGCACGGGGCGGCGAGGAGAGGATCGACCTGGTGGAACGTGCCAACCGTTACCGCCCCCGGACGTGGGTGTAGTTGATGTCGCAGATGCCCCAGTTGTCCGCCTGCCCGAGCTGCGAATGGCCGCTCGAGTCGGGTGACCGTTTCTGCGGTGCGTGCGGATACGACCTGTCCGCCGTGCCCGTACGGCCGGACGACCACCCGACCATCGCCCTGAACGGCTCGACGCCACCCCCCGCCCCGGGCACGCCCGGCACGGACTGGCCCGCCGCCCCCACACCGAACGGCCCCACCGTGCCCGCACCCACACAGCCCCCGACGAACGCCCCCGGACCCCACCCGGTACCCCCGGGCACACCCCCACCCCCACAGTCACCACCACCCGCCGCACCGGTGCCACCGCCGACGAGCGGGACCGAGGTGCCACCGGGCAGCCAGGGCATGACGCCGACCCCCGCAGCACCGGGCCACCACGCACCGCACGGTTATCCGACCCCGGGCAGCCACGCCAGTCCGGCCCGCCCCGCAGGTCCGGGCAGCCCCACCGACCCCGGCATCCCGACACCCGGCCACCACGCACCGGCCGTCCACCCGGCCCCGGGCGGGCACGCAGGTCCGGGCAGCCACACCGACCCGCAGGCGCCGCACCCCCCGGCCGTCCCCCCAGCCGCGACCGGCGCCCCGGTCCCCCCGGTCTCCCCGGCGTCCGGTGTGCGGTTCGATCGTGCGCCGCAGCCCGAGGAGTACGCCTTGCAGGCGCCCGATCCGCGGATCGCCGCCGATCTGCCGACCCCGCCCGAGGGCACCAAGGTGTGTGTGGCCTGCCGTGCGGGACGCGTCGATCACGACGGGTACTGCGAGAACTGCGGGCACGCCCAGCCGCGCGAGCGCGACCACATGGAGCAGGACGCGGGTCCCGTCGCCGCCGTCAGCGACCGCGGTCTGCGCCACCACCGCAACGAGGACGCGTTCGCCGTGGGCGCCGCCACGCTGCCCGACGGCCGCCCGGCGGTGCTCGCGATCGTCTGCGACGGCGTGTCCTCGGCGACCCGCCCCGACGACGCCTCGATGGCCGCCTCCCGCGCCGCGAGCGATTCGCTGCTGGCCGCCCTGCCGCGCGGCACGCACCCGCAGCAGGCCATGCACGACGCGATCATCGCCGCCTCGAACGCGGTCAACGCGCTGGCGAGCGAACCGGCCACGGCCCGCGAGCAGGCCCCGCACCAGAACGCGCCGGCCTGCACGCTCGTCGGCGCCGTGGTCACCGCCGGCCTGCTGGTCGTCGGCTGGGTCGGCGACAGCCGCGCCTACTGGGTCCCGGTCGACCGCGGCACTCCCCCGGCCCGGCTCACCGAGGACGACTCCTGGGCCGCGCAGATGGTCGCCGCGGGCCTGATGAACGAGGCCGAGGCGTACGCCGACGAGCGCGCCCACGCCATCACGGGCTGGCTCGGCGCGGACGCCTACGAACTGGAGCCGCACACCGCTTCCTTCAAGCCGGACCGCCCGGGTGTGGTGATCGTGTGCACCGACGGGCTGTGGAACTACGCGGAGGCCGCCGAGGACATGGCCGACGCCGTGCCCCTCGACGCCGCCGCGCGCCCCCTGCACGGGGCCCAGGTACTGGTCGGCCACGCGCTGGACGGCGGGGGCCACGACAACGTAACAGTGGCGATCCTGCCGTTCCCGGCACCGCCGATGGGGGCAGGATCGGCCTGAGGCCTACTGCGGGGACGGCCTCAGCGGACCGGAGGGGACCGGTCCGTCGACAGCCATGGCCCCACCACGGGGTTCTTTAGGGGGATTTGAGAACGTATGGCCAATTTCTCGAAATCAAGCGTGCCGCAGTTCTCGGTGGACGTGTACCAGAACGAGTACCTGCCCGAGGGCGGCCGCGAGGTCAACGCGATCGTCACGGTCACCTCGACCGGCGGCGGCACCATCGGCAGCGCGGTCACCGCGCCCCACCTGTACTCGCCGGGGCAGAGCCCGGACGCGGCCGTGGCGATCATGGTCGACTGCTCGGGCTCGATGGACTACCCGCCGACCAAGATGCGCAACGCCCGCGACGCCACGGCCGCCGCGATCGACACCCTGCGCGACGGCGTGCACTTCGCGGTGATCGGCGGCACCCACGTGGCGAAGGAGGTCTACCCGGGCGGCGGCCACCTCGCCGTGGCCGACGCCACCACCCGCGACCAGGCCAAGCAGGCGCTGCGCAGGCTGAGCGCGGGCGGGGGCACGGCCATCGGCACCTGGCTGCGCCTGGCCGACCGGCTGCTGTCCTCGGACGACGTCGCCATCCGGCACGGCATCCTGCTCACCGACGGCCGCAACGAGCACGAGTCGCCCGAGGACCTGAAGGCCGCGCTCGACGCCTGTGCCGGACGGTTCACGTGTGACGCCCGCGGCGTGGGCACCGACTGGGAAGTGAAAGAAGTCACAGGGATCGCTTCCGCACTGCTCGGCAGCGCCGACATCGTCGCGGACCCGGCCGGTCTCGCCGCCGACTTCACGCAGATGATGGAGACGGCGATGGGCAAGGAGGTCGCGGACGTCGCGCTGCGGCTGTGGACGCCGGTCGGCACCACGATCAAGTTCGTCAAGCAAGTCGCGCCGACGGTCGAGGAATTGACCGACCGCCGCACCGAGGCCGGCCCGCGCGCCGGGGACTACCCCACGGGGTCCTGGGGCGACGAGTCCCGTGACTACCACGTTTGCGTCGAGGTCCCGGCCGCGAACATCGGCCAGGAGATGCTCGCCGCCCGGGTTTCACTGGTGGTTCCGCAACCCGACGGCAGCGCCGGGAACTTGGGCGCGCAGGGTCTCGTACGGGCCGTATGGACCGACGACATGGTCGCCTCGACGTCGATCAACCCACAGGTCGCCCACTACACCGGCCAGGCCGAACTGGCACAAGCCATTCAACAAGGGCTGGATCTTCGCAAAGCGGGCGATATGGATGGAGCAACTGCCAAACTGGGCCGCGCCGTTCAGCTCGCGAACGACTCCGGAAACGCGGATACTGCGAAACTGCTTGCGAAGGTGGTGGACGTCGTCGACGCCACGACAGGTACTGTGCGACTGAAGACGAAGGTCGAGGAGGCCGACGAGATGACTCTCGAGACACGGTCGACAAAGACTGTTCGTGTAAAGAAGTGAGCTAGAAGTTCCCTGACCTGAGAGGGGGAAGCGCCGACATGCCGACCTGCCCGAACGGACACCAGTCGGGTTCCGACGACTGGTGCGAGGTCTGCGGTCACCGCATGGCCGGTGCCGTACCTCCGCCCCCTCCGCCGCCCCCGCCCGGCGGCGGCTACGGCTTCCCGCCGCCCGGTGGCCCCGGCCCCGGCGGCCCGTCCGGTGGCCCGAACGTCGGTCAGCCGGGCGGCCCTCCGCCCAGGTCCGGCATGCCGGAGCCGGAGCTGTGCCCGCAGTGCCGTACGCCGCGTGAGGGCGGTGCGCCGTTCTGCGAGGAGTGCCGGTGGAACTTCCTGACCAACACGGCGACGTCGTACACCCCCGCCGCCCCGCGCCCGCCGGCGCCCGGCGGGCCGGGCCTGCCCTCCCACTTCCAGCAGCAGTCGGGGCCTCCGCCGTCGTTCGGCGGCGGTGACTCGTACGAGTACCAGGGCTCGCGCCCGTCCCAGGTGAACCGCCCGGCGGAACCGATCCCACCGTTCGGCGCGGAGCCGCAGCGGCCGGGTGGCCCGGGTGGTCCCGGTGTCCCGGGCGGACAGGGCGGACCCGGTGGTCCCGGTGGCCCGGGCGGTCCCGGCACTCAAGGTGGCCCTGGCGCACCCGGTGGGCCCGGCGGACCTGGTGGTCCTGGTCCCGGTGGCATGGGCGGTCCCGGTTCGGGCTTCGGCGGTCCCGGAGCCGGCCCCGGTGGTCCGGGCGGTCCGGGCGTTGGCCCGGGTGGTCCAGGCAGCGGCCCGGGTGGCTTCGGCGCGGGTCCGGGCGGTCCGGGTCCCGGCGGTCCGGGTCCGGGCAACACGAACCCCGGCGCACCCGGTGGCCCGGGCGGACCGGGTGGTCCTGGCGCCCCCGGCGGTCTCGGTGGCCCTGGCGGTCCCGGTGGCCCCGGTATGAACGGCCCCTCCGGCTTCGGCGGCGACCCCTCGCGGCCGGTTCCGCCGCCGCCCGGCCCCACCCCGCCCGGTGGCCCCGGCGGCCCGGGCGCGACCGGTGGTGCTCCGCAGGCGTTCCAGTCGGCCGGTCCCGGCGCCGGCCCCGCCGCCCCGCCGGCCCCGCCCGGGTTCGGGCAGGACCCGAACCGTCCACAGCCGGGCGGCCCGTCCTTCGGCGGCGGTGACGACGACTGGGTGATCTCCCCGCCCTCGTCGGGCCCGGGCGCTCCCGCTCAGGGCGGCTACGGCTACCCGCAGCCCGGTGCGACCCAGGCCCCGCCCTCGCCCGGCCCCGGCTACCCGCAGCAGCCGACGACCTGGATGGCGACCATCGGTCCGGACCGCGACTACTTCATGGCGATGATGCAGCGCTCCGGCCCCGAGGCCGCGGGCCTGAACCTGCCCGCGTACTCGCCCGAGCAGCAGCGCACGCTCACCGGCAACCAGGTCACCATCGGCCGCCGCCGCCACTCCACCGGCGACACCCCCGACATCGACCTGTCGGTGCCGCCGGAGGACCCGGGCGTCTCGCACCAGCACGCGGTCCTGGTCCAGCAGCCGGACGGCACCTGGGCGGTCGTCGACCAGAACTCGACGAACGGCACCACGGTGAACGGCGCCGAGGAGCCGATCCAGCCCTTCGTGCCGGTACCGCTCCAGGACGGCGACCGGGTGCACGTGGGGGCGTGGACGACGATCACGATCCGACGCGGCTAGTTCTCGGCCGGCTCTCGGCTGGTTCTCGGCCGGGTCTGGACCGGTTGCCGGTTCTCAACCGGTTCTCGACACCCGGGAGGGGTCGGTCGTACGGGGCTTCACGGCCGTACGACCGACCCCTCCCGGCGTCTCAGCCGGGCAGCGGCCACGCGTAGGGCCCCTCGGGGTCGTCCAGCCACGCCCACTCGTGCTCGCCGCGCACCGTGATCCCGTAGCGCTCCCGCTCCGGCCGCCCCTCGCGGTCCCACAGCGCGTACGCCTCCTGCGGATCGAGGCTGCCGCGGGTCAGGGCGAGCAGGAAGCGGAACAGTTCGTGCTCCCTGGCCCGGCGCGGCAGCCCGCCCAGGTGCGCCGGCTCCAGCTCGGAACGGCTGCCTCCGCGCAGCGGCACGAAGTAGGCGGGCGTGTGCAGGAAGCGCCCCTCGGCGTGCTCGGCGTCCCGTACGGCGAGGGCGACCAGGCCGGTGGCGAGCGGCGTCAGGATGCGGGCGCCGGGGCGGCACTGGGCGAGCCAGGCGCGCGGGACGGACCGCAGGGTGCAGGTGGCGATGATGCGGTCGAAGGGGGCGCGCTCGGGCACGCCGCGTGCGCCGTCGCCGGTGACGACGGCGGGGTGGTATCCGGCGGCGGCCAGGTGCTGCCGGGCCGACTCGGTGATCTCCGGCTCCAGGTCGACGGTGGTGACGAGATCGTCGTCGCCTAGCCGGTGGGCGAGCAGGGCGGCGTTGTAGCCGGTGCCGGCGCCGATCTCCAGGACCCGGCCGCCGTCCCGCACCTCCAGCGCGACCAGCATCATCGCCATCAGCGACGGCTGGCTGCTGGAGGAGAGCAGTTCGCCGTCGCGCAGCCGGGTGGCCAGCGGGGTGTCGGCGTAGGCGCCGCGCACCCAGCGCTCGCGCGCGGCCGGGTCGGGGCTCTGGCCCCAGCGGCGCTCGTAGCCGCCGGCGACGCCGACGTAGTAGTACGGCACGAACAGGTGCCGCGGCACGGCCCCGAAGACGTCCCGCCACACGGGGTCGCCGGCCCACGCCCCGCTCAGGTCGATCCCGCGCACCAGCGCGGCCCGCGCCGAGGCGGCGAGGTTCTCCAGGTCCCGGTCGAGTGCGTGCGCGCTCATACGTCCACTGTCCTGCGCGAGACGGCACGAGGCGAGCACCCGCCCCGGCCATCCGGAACGAGCCTCTCGGTTCACCGGTCCAGGACTGTCGACCGGTCCAGGACTGTCGACCGGTCCTAGGCCTGGAGTCCTCGGTCGCCGCGTCTGAGAGCATGGGAGGCGTGAATGAGATTCGGCGCGGCACGCTTCAGGAGCAGACCTTCTACGAGCAGGTCGGCGGGGAGGAGACCTTCCGCCGCCTCGTCCACCGTTTCTACGAGGGTGTCGCGGAGGACCCGCTGCTGCGGCCCATGTACCCCGAGGAGGACCTGGGCCCGGCGGAGGAGCGTCTGACCCTGTTCCTGATCCAGTACTGGGGCGGCCCGACCACGTACAGCGAGAACCGCGGCCACCCCCGCCTGCGCATGCGCCACGCCCCCTTCACTGTCGACCGCGCGGCGCACGACGCCTGGCTGAAGCACATGCGGGTCGCCGTCGACGAACTCGGCCTCTCCGAGGAGCATGAGCGGACGCTGTGGAACTACCTCACGTACGCGGCGGCGTCGATGGTGAACACGGCGGGCTGATCCAGCCGGCGGCCCGCGTGGCCGTCAGCGGACGCTGACGTCGAGCGCCCCGAGCCCCGCACGCCGTACGGCGATCGACCCGTACGGCGTGCGCAGCCGCAGCCACGCGCCGGACGAGAGCAGGGTCGGCTCCCCGGTGGCGCGCAGGAATCCCAGTGACTGGGCGGCGTGCACGGCCCGTACCGGCAACTGGGTGTCCCCGACGGTCCGGGACCAGATCTCCCGCCCGATCCGGTCAAGCTCGGCCCGGGTACGCCGCTCGGCCGGCAGCTCCTGCGTACGCGACCGGAACTCGGCGATCCCCGCACCGATCATCGCCCGCAGGGCGTCGGACGCGGGCAGCCCCGGCACCGGCCGCCATCCGCCGCGCGGCGGGAGCACCCCGGCCCACGGCGGTCCGGTCACGGCCTGCGGCACGACGGCGGTGGCCGCCGACTCGTCGACGGACTCCAGGAGTTCACCGGCGGAGACGGTCGCGTCCAGCGTGACGTCGAGACCGTTCTCGTACGGCTTGGCCAGGCGCACCGCGCGGATCGCCAGCACCTCGAAGGACGGCGGCCGCCCGAAGACGGCGAGCGCGGTGCCGGCCGCCTGCAGGCGCACCGCGGCTGAACGGTCGTAGTGGAGCAGCCGGGAGAGGAAGGCCGCGAGATCCGCCGCCTCCCCCTCGTCGGCGAGGTGGAGCACCGTCATGCGGCGACGGCCCCCTCCTCATCGGCTCGGTCGGCCTCGCCGGGCTCGTCGTCCATGTACTCCCGGAGGAACTCCTTCTCCTCCGCGGTGATCCGGCGCGGCCGCTCGGCCTCGAAGTCGAACGGCACGACGACCGTCGAGGCCCGGACGTAGACCAGGTCGTCGTCCTTCACCTCGTAGCCGATGGTGAAGGACGCGGCCTTGATCTCACTGACCCACAGCTCTATGTCCACCGGGTGGTGCCGGTGGACGAGCTGCCGCTTGTAGTCGATCTCGTGGCGCGCCACCACCGACCCCTGCTTGAAGTCCCTCTCCGGACGGAACAGGAAGTCGATACGGGCTTCCTCCAGATAGCGGACGAAGACCGCGTTGTTGACATGCCCGTACGCGTCCATGTCCGACCAGCGCAGGGGGCAGCGGTAGATGTGGCGCAAGATCGATCAGCCCCGGGTCAGCTTCTTGTAGGTGGCACGGTGCGGACGGGCCGCGTCCGGGCCGAGCCGCTCGATCTTGTTCTTCTCGTACGACTCGAAATTGCCCTCGAACCAGAACCACTTGGACTCGCCCTCGTAGGCGAGGATGTGCGTGGCGACGCGGTCGAGGAACCACCGGTCGTGGGAGACGACCACGGCGCACCCGGGGAACTCGAGAAGAGCGTTCTCCAGGCTCGACAGCGTCTCGACATCCAGGTCGTTGGTGGGCTCGTCGAGCAGCAGCAGGTTGCCGCCCTGCTTCAGGGTGAGCGCGAGGTTGAGGCGGTTGCGCTCACCGCCGGAGAGCACACCGGCGGCCTTCTGCTGGTCGGGCCCCTTGAACCCGAAGGCGGAGACGTACGCCCGGGACGGCATCTCGACCTGACCCACGTTGATGTAGTCGAGCTCGTCGGAGACGACGGCCCAGAGGGTCTTCTTCGGGTCGATGTTCTCGCGGCTCTGGTCGACGTAGGAGATCTTGACGGTCTCGCCGACCTTGATGTCGCCGGAGTCGGGCTGCTCAAGACCCTGGATCATCTTGAACAGCGTGGTCTTTCCGGCGCCGTTCGGCCCGATGACACCGACGATCCCGTTGCGCGGCAGCGTGAAGCTGAGGTCGTCGATGAGGAGCTTGTCGCCGAAGCCCTTGCTGAGGTTGTTGATCTCGACGACGACGTTGCCGAGCCGCGGCCCCGGCGGGATCTGGATCTCCTCGAAGTCCAGCTTCCGCATCTTGTCGGCCTCGGCGGCCATCTCCTCGTAGCGGGCCAGTCGCGCCTTGGACTTGGCCTGCCGCCCCTTGGCGTTGGAGCGGACCCACTCGAGCTCTTCCTTGAGCCGCTTCTGCCGCTTGGCGTCCTTCTGCCCCTCGACCTTGAGGCGGGCGGCCTTGGTCTCCAGGTACTTGGAGTAGTTCCCCTCGTAGCCGTGCAGCCGGCCGCGGTCGACCTCGCAGATCCAGCCCGCGACGTTGTCGAGGAAGTACCGGTCGTGGGTGACGGCGACGATGGTGCCCGGGTACTTGGCGAGGTGCTGCTCCAGCCAGTTCACGGACTCGGCGTCGAGGTGGTTGGTGGGCTCGTCGAGCAGCAGCAGGTCGGGCGCCTCGAGCAGCAGCTTGCACAGCGCGACGCGGCGCTTCTCACCACCGGAGAGGTTGGTGACCTGCCAGTCGCCGGGCGGGCAACCGAGGGCGTCCATAGCCTGCTCGAGCTGGGCGTCCAGGTCCCAGGCGTTCGCGTGGTCGAGCTCCTCCTGCAGCTTGCCCATCTCGTCGAGCAAGGCGTCGGAGTAGTCGGTGGCCATCAGCTCGGCGATCTCGTTGAACCGGTCGAGCTTGCCCTTGATCTCGGCGACACCCTCCTGGACGTTCTCCAGGACGGTCTTCTCCTCGTTCAGCGGCGGCTCCTGGAGCAGGATCCCCACCGTGTAACCGGGCGACAGGAAGGCGTCACCGTTCGACGGCTGCTCGAGCCCCGCCATGATCTTCAGAACGGTCGACTTACCGGCACCGTTCGGGCCGACGACGCCGATCTTCGCACCCGGAAGGAAGTTCAGGGTGACGTCGTCGAGGATCACCTTGTCGCCGTGCGCCTTGCGCGCCTTGCGCATGGTGTAAATGAACTCAGCCAAGAGAAACCGTCCGGCAGCTTGAAATCTGGCAGTGGGCAGATACACCCCATCTTGCCCGACCGCCACCCCTGGGGGGAAACCAGTATGGGGCGGGGGCTCTGACCTGGGGCTTCATTACCCCGGCACACGTCGGCCAAGAGGGGTCCGGCTCGGTGGGATCGCCCGATTCCCCGGCGCGTCGTACAGACATGTCCTAATTTTTCACATTACCCTCTCGTAACTGTACGAAGTCGATCTCCCACAGATCGCACCCACCTCACTCCATCGGAGATGACATGCACAAGCTTCACAAGGCTGCCGTCGTGGTCGTCGCCCTTGGCAGCGTCGGTCTGCTGAGCGCCGGCACCGCCACCGCCCAGGGCTTCGACGGGCACGGCGGCAAGGGCGGGGACAAGGTCAGTGTGCTGCAGAGCTCCCAGTGCAAGTCGCACGACCTGAACGTCGACGTCCTCGGCCAGATCGGCATCCTCAACGGCGCGCTCGGCAACGCGCTCAACGGCGAGGGCCACACGGGCGCGCAGGACACCCACATCGGTTCGACGATGGGCTGCGACAACAGCGCCTTCTGAGCCCCGCCTCAGTCACGGGGATTCCGGCCACGTCTCATGCCGTGACGATCTCGGTGTGAGACGTGGGGGCGGGTGCGGACCGGTGCGTCCCAGGCGAGACCTACCGGTGGAGTACGGGCTGTGACGGGCGGCCCATGGGTTTTGTTCCGCCGATGACGGCGCACCGAGGCCCGCCGTACCGCACCGGCTCCCCGGAAAGATCAGGGCCCGATCCACTCAACGGATCGGGCCCTGACCGGCGTTCTGCCTCGGCAGACGCCTACTTCTGCGCCGAGGCCTCCCGCTTGCGTACGACGATCAGGCCCGCGCCGCCGATCACGACCAGGCCGATGGCGATGCCCGCGATCAGGGGTGTCATGGCGGAGCCGCCGGTCGCGGCGAGGTTGGTGTCGTCGGACGCCGAACCGACCGTGGCGGGGCTCGGCTCGCTCAGGGTCTGGGTGACACTGCCCGCCGCGTCGGCCTCGCCCGCCTGTGTCATGCAGTCCAGCACCCCGGCGAACCGCTTCTTGAAGCCGTTCGGCCCCTCGATGGTGAAGTCGTAGGCCTGGTCCTCCTGGAGCGGGACCGTGACCGTGCGCGAGGTGCCCGCCGGGATGCTGTACTCGATCCCGAGCAGCTCGAAGGTGAACGGCGCGTCGCCCTCGTTGGCCGCGGTGATGTCGACACCGCCCTTGTCACAGTTCTCCGCCGCGGACAGTGCGGGTATCGCACCGCTCTGAGCCCAGCTCGCGCTCGCGGTCGCCGAGACGGTCGACTCGCTGGAGCCGGCCAGGATCTGCGTCTGGCTGCGGCTCTCGGCGGCGAAGGCACGCCCCACCGGCACGGTCGTCGAGGCCTGCACGGTCAGTTCGGCCTGTCCGTCCGCGGCGTCCTCGGGCACGTCGAAGAACACCTGCCCGCCGTCCGCGGCGGTCGTGACGGCCTTGCCGTCCTTGTCCACGATCCGCACCCCGCTCTTGGCGGCGTCCGCGGGCGGGGTCAGGGTCACGCCGTCCCCGTTGGTGCGCACCGTCACCGGACCGAGCCGCTCACCGGCGTGGCCGGAGACCGCGGGCGGGTCCAGCCGCAGCGACGCCTCCGGCTCGGCCATGCCCCGCGCGTTCTTCTCCAGGTAGTCCGCGAGCTGCTCGGCCTGCGGGTCGACGGCGTCGACCTTCACCCCGTCCGAGTAGCGCCAGATCGCCACCTGGGTGCCGGCCGCAGCGTCCTGCTCGGTCAGGCCGCCCTTGACGCCCGCCTTTCCGGCCAGCGCCGCGAGGTCGTTGACCTGCGGGTAGGAGTTCTGCAGGATCCAGCGGATCCTGCCGGAGTTCTTGTTGGCGCCGAGCGAGGTGCCGCTCCAGGGCGTCTCGTGGTACTTGGCGCCGCGCTGTGTGGGGTTGTGGATGTCCACGCAGTACGTCTGCAGCATGCCGCCGCCGTCGACGGACATCTCGAACAGCCCCGCGGAGATCTCCTGGTCGCCGGAGTCGGCGTGGACGACCGCGGC
Organism: Streptomyces sp. UG1; assembly: GCF_049974585.1. NCBI lineage: Bacteria > Bacillati > Actinomycetota > Actinomycetes > Kitasatosporales > Streptomycetaceae > Streptomyces > Streptomyces sp. UG1. The sequence continues at coordinate 132,645 of NZ_JBNGGG010000011.1, forward strand.
GCCGTATGTCTTCAGGCCACCTATCGTGGCGGTCGCACCGCCCTGGCTCGGCGCTGTCGCGTCGGCCGCGGGTGCGGCCACCGCGGTGCCGGCGCCGGCCAGCACGGTGGCGGCGACAAGCCCGGACGCCAGGGTCGCGGCGGCGAGGCGGGCCGCCCCTCGCCCACGCACCGACAGCGCTGAGAACGCAGCAAACACAGAATTCCCCTTCGAGCAGGACCCGTTGACGTGGGGGGTACGGTCCCACCAGCAGAAACATCAAGCCCCGAGAGCCATGCCCGGCATCCTAGGGACGCGGCGCACCACGCTTCCCCGGGATCCCGTCGTGGGGCCGATCCGACTCGGAATCGTTATCGCCAAGATCCCTCAAGGCCCCTCGTGAGCAGGGCTTATCGACAAATCCACCTGGGTCGTTCGGTGCGCATTCGCCGATAAGCCGCACTTCGGTCAGGTGCGGTCGGTGACTGACATCACGTCACCGGGACAGGCTCCTGGGCCTGTTGGGGCTCGGCGTCGACGGGCGGCGTCTCCCAGTCGGGCTCGGGTCGCGCGGGCGCGGCGGCGGTCCCCGCGGCGCCCGCCGTCCCCGCTTCCTGCTTGGCCGCGCGCCGGAACGCCGACGTACCGCGCGCGAGGTCGTGGCCGATGGCCAGCGCGTCGATGTCCGCCGAGGTCCAGCTCTGCCCCTCCCGTACGTCCGAGCGCACCTTGAGCCGGCCCTGCACCACCACCGGATCGCCCACGTTCAGCGACGCGGCGGCGTTCGTGGCGAGCTGGCGATTGGCCCACACCGTGAAGAAGTTGGTGTGGCCGTCGGTCCACTCGTTCTTCCCGCGGTCCAGGTAGCGCGAGGTCACCGCCAGCCGGAAACGGGCGGACGGCCCCGTCGCCAACTCCCGGTACACCGGCTGCGTCGCCACATTGCCCACCGCGCAGATGATCGTCTCGTTCATCTCGAACCCCTCCCTCGCCCGGCCGCTCCCGGCGGGCGGATACGCGTACGGGCCCGTCCCGTACGGCAGCGTCCGGCCGACCGCGTCGTCGCGATCGCCGCGAAGCCAGACTGCCTGCCGTCGGGCCGAGCCCGCTGAGCCCTGTGGACCACCGCCCACCTGTGGATATCTCCGCCACCCGAACGAGTGCCCCCGCCTCGGCTCACCGCCCCGTCGTCCCCACCCCCATCACCCTCCCGTACTGCTCCCGAACCTCCCGGTACCGCAGCAGCTCGGCCGCCACCGGATCCAGCACCCGGGCCCGCCCGCACCCGGCCGCCGCCTCCCGCAACCGCCGTTCCGCCTCCAGTCCGTACCGCCGGGCCGGCCCCCGCGCCGCCATCCGGCAGCCCCACTCGACGAGCGGACCGCCGGCGATGCCGGCCACCATCAGCAGCACCGGCACGCCCAGGTTGGGCTCCATGACCCCGACGATCTGCGCCACCAGCCAGAGCCCGCCCACGACCTGAAGGATCGTCATGGCGGCCTGCACCAGGACGGCCGCCGGCCACCAGCCCGGCCGCGGCGGCCGCCCCGGCGGGAGTCCGGCCCGCGCGGCCATCTCGTCCAGCGCCTCGGGCAGCCCCTGCGCCCCCCGTACGGCCGCCTCGCGCACCGCCTGCGCCCACGGCGTCGGCAGCCCGGCCGAGGCCCGCTCGGCGACCGTGCGCACCGCCTGCTCGACGCGCTGGCGCGCGGTGGCCTCCTCGTCCGTCTGCGTCCGCAGGGACAGCCGCCCCGTCGGCGGTTCGCTCCGGTCCTGGTACCAGCGGTACAGCCGCAGCCACGGCGTCCCGCACGCGCGGTTGGCGTTGCGCAGCCAGGCCCGCTCGGCGGCCTCGCCCGCGGCGGTGGCGCCGATGGCGTCCGCGAGCCGGGCGGAGAACTCGTCGCGCGCGTCCTCGCTGAGCCCGGGCCGCTTACGGGCCGCGTACAGGGGCCGCAGCCCCAGCCCGGCGGCGTCCACGTCGGCCGAGATCCGGCGCGCCGCCGCCCCGCGTTCCGCCACGAACTCGCCGAGCGCCTCGCGCAGTTCGCCGACGCCGTCCCCGGTGAGCGCGGACAGCGCGAGCACGACGGCGCCGGGTTCGCCGTGCTCGCCCAGCGCGATGCCGTCCTCGTCGAGCAGCCGCCGCAGGTCGTCGAGGACCTGGTCGGTGGCCTCCCCGGGCAGCCGGTCGGTCTGGTTGAGGACGACGAACATGATCTCGGCGTGCCCGGCCATGGGCCGCAGATAGCGCTCGTGCAGAACGGCGTCGGCGTACTTCTCGGGGTCCACGACCCAGATGACGGCGTCGACCAGCCCCAGGACGCGATCGACCTGCTCGCGGTGCTGTACGGCCGCCGAGTCGTGGTCGGGCAGGTCGACCAGGACGAGCCCGCGCAGTTGCCCGTCCGCGACCGAGTTCTGCGCGGGGCGCCGGCGCAGCCGGGGCGGGATGCCGAGCCGGTCGATGAGGCCGGCCGCGCCGTCGCTCCAACTGCACGCCAGGGGCGAGGCGGTCGTCGGCCGCCGTACGCCCGTCTCCGAGATGGTCACCCCGGCGAGCGCGTTGAACAGCTGCGACTTGCCGCTGCCCGTGGCGCCCGCGATGGCGACGACCGTGTGCTGCCCGGAGAGCCTGCGCCGCGCCGCCGCCTCGTCGAGCACCCGGCCCGCGTCGCCGAGCGTTTTGCTGTCCAGCCGGGTGCGCGAGAGCCCGACCAGTTCACGCAGCGCGTCGAGTCGCGACCGCAGCGCCCCGTCGTACGCGAGCGGCGTCACGACCTGCGACCCGGCGGAGGCCCGGGGCTCCACGACGGCGGGCGGCTCAGCCGGGACACCTTCGTTCACCCGCCGCGCGATCAGGCCGTCGTCCCAGGGGGTGGCGGATTCCGTGCCGGGGGAGGACTCCGCGCGGGCGGACTCCGTACGGGACGGGAACGGGGGCTCTGAGCGGGAGGCTGACGCCGCGCGGGCCGACGACTCCGAGCGGGAGGCGGTCTCCGTACGGGACGAGGGCTCCGAGCGGTTCGACCGCTCCGGGCGAGAGGCCGGCTCCTTACGGGAGGCAGTCTCTGTGCGCGACGAGACGTCCTTCCGAGCCGGGACCTCCTTCCGAGCCGAGGCGTCCTTGCGTGCCGAGTCGTCCTTGCGTGCCAAGGCGTCCTTGCGAGGCGCGGCATCCCTACGGGACATGGCATCCGTTCGAGACGACGCGGCAGCCGTACGGGACGAAGCATCCGTACGACGTGAGGCCCCGCCGTCCTCCTTGCGGCCACCGGGGTCGGGGACGCTCCCGCGCGCGGGCGTGCCCCCGTCGCCCCTGCGGCCGTCCGAGCCGGCGGCGTCCCTACGCGCGGCCCCGCCGCTGTCGCCCGGATGGCCGTCGCCCGAGTCGGGGGCGTCCTCGCGCGCGGGCGTGTCGTCGGCCTCCACGCGCGCGTGGCCGCCGTTCGCCCGGTCCCGGTCGTCCCACTTGGCCAGCTTTCGCCAGAGCTTGCGCTTGTCCGGCTCGTCGTCGGCCACGAAGTCCTCGCTCTCGCCGGGCTGCTCACCGCGCGCGCGATCGTCGTTCGAGGGGAAGCCGTTCGCGGAGCCGCGCTCCCCAGGGATGTCGTTCACGCGATCGTCGTCCTTGGTGGCGCCGTCCTCCTGCTGCTGATCGGCGTGTTCCGTGTGGTCATGGTCAGTGACGGCGGTCACCGGTCACCTCTCCTTCTGCAGTACGGACAGCGCGGCGATGAGTTCGGCCTGGGGATCCGGGTGGACCTCCAGGGCGTCGAGCGGCGCCAGCCGTCGCTCGCGTTCGTTGTGCATCACCCGGTCGAGGTGCTCGGTGAGCAGCCGTCCGGCCCGGTCGCGCAGCCGCAGCGCGCCGTGCGCCCCGATCCGCTCGGCGAGCCCCTCCCCCGCGTTCCGCGCCCGGCGGCTGCCCAGCAGAGCGGTGGCGACGAGAGCGGTGACGACCTCGGAGTCCGGGGCGACGCTGCGGTCGAGGTAGCTGACCTCGTCCTCGGCGTACTCCTCCAGCTCGCGCCGCCAGCGCCGTACGGCCACGCCGATGCGGTGCTCGACGCCGGCCGACTTCGGCTCACGGGCCGTCAGTTCGGGAGCGGCGGCGGCCGGTTCGCGGCGCCAGGCGTCGTCGACGCGTTCGTCGGCGGCGGTGACGGAGCACAGCAGGAGGGTGCTCAGGCTCTCCACGAGCGAGTCGAGAAGCTCACCGGCGGAGCAGTCGAGCGGGAAGGCGCGCCAGCGCTTGAGGGCGTCGCCGGCGAGTACGGCGCCGGCCTGGAGCCGGGCACGCACGCGTGCGTACTCGCTGTCGTAGGCGCTGTCCACGGCGGCGGTGAGCCGCAGCGCGGCCGAGTACTGGGCGGCGGCGGCACTGGCGAGCTCGGGCATGCGGGCCTTGAGGGAGTCGAGAAGGCCGTACGCCGTACGCGCCATGGAGTGTTCGCGGGCCGACGGGTCCTGGGCCTGGTGCGTGAGCCAGGTGCGCAGCGAGGCCACCGCCGTGGCCGGCAGCAGCCCGCCGCCCCAGGCCGACTCGGGCAGCTCCGGCACGGTGAAGCGCGGTACGTCGCCGAGGCCTGCCTTGGTGAGGAGGGCGCCGTACTGCCGGGAGACCTCGGACACGACCTGATGGGGAACCCGGTCCAGGACGGTCACGAGGGTGGCGTCGTACTCCTTGGCGGTGCGCAGCAGGTGCCAGGGCACGGCGTCGGCGTACCGGGCCGCCGTGGTGACCATGATCCAGATGTCGGCCGCGCAGATGAGCTGGGCCGCGAGGACACGGTTCTCGGCGATCAGGGAGTCGATGTCGGGTGCGTCGAGGAGGGCGAGGCCGGCCGGCAGGCTGTCGGCGGTCTCGATCCGCAGCACGCGCGCGGCGTCCTCACCGGGCAGCATCAGCTCCTCGCCCGGGTCGTGTTCGGGTACCCACACGCGCGTGAGGTCGGGCAGTACGCGCATCCCGCTGAACCAGTGATGGTCCTCCGGGTGGCACACCAGCACCGGATTGCGCGTGGTCGGTCGCAGTACGCCCGCCTCCGTCACGCGTCGGCCCACGAGAGAGTTCACGAGCGTCGACTTGCCGGCGCCGGTGGATCCGCCCACCACGGCCAGCAAGGGCGCTTCGGGCTCTTTCAGGCGGGGCACCAGATAGTCGTCGAGCTGCGCGAGCAGTTCGTCGCGGTTGGCACGCGCGCGTGGCGCCCCCGCCAGGGGCAGCGGGAAGCGTGCGGCCGCGACACGGTCGCGCAGGGCGGAGAGTGCGTCGAGTAGCTGAGGCCGTACGTCCAAGGTCACCACATGCGAAGAATGCCCAATTTTAGGGGAATTCTGAAGCATATGAGCACGTCTGCGCGCCGATAGGACACAAGGGACGGAAGGGGCGACTGGGACACAGGCACAGTCCAGGCATAACGAGTGCACAACACCGGAGGCGCGAGAGGCCAAAAGCGGTGCACGATTCGTACCTGCCTGCGATTATCAGGACCGCTTCACCGAACCTCCACATCGAGCCACGGAGGCGAAGCAACAGGGACACGGATGCGGGAGCCCTATCCTTGTCCCCGGCAACGTCACGGATCAGCCCACACCCGGGCACCACGACCGAGGCCACCACGACCGGCCCCCGTAGCTCAGTGGATAGAGCAGGCGCCTTCTAAGCGCTTGGCCGCAGGTTCGAGTCCTGCCGGGGGCGCCCAACCTGCGGCTAGCCGTCTCATGGAAAGCCGCAGGTCAAGGCCGTGATTCAACTCTTGTGGGGCGAGAGGTCGGGTAAGTCTCGTGGCGTGCGGATGCCGAGGCCCTATCCGTGTCACGGCAAGAATGCCCAGGTCAGCGGGGTACACGAACCCGAGCCGCAGGTTCGAGTCATACACGGGCACGCACAAAAGGGCTGGCTGTCGATACGGCGCGTCCTACTGAGTGCTGGTGTCGGGATGTTCGACGAGCCATCGGAGCGCGGCCCGGATCGCCTGGATCTGATAGCGCTGGAGTTCCTCGCCATCAGCTCCCTGCATGGCGAGGAAATGGCACTGGACAATCAGGGGACGCGTGCGCCTGCAGCGCGGCCGGGATGGCTCCGTCGACGTGGGCAGATCTTCCGCTGCGTGCGGTGGTTCCTTCATGAAAGGCAAGGTCCCGCTGCGTCGAAGGCCGGGCTGCGGATACGGCCGAACTCGACCGCAGTCACACCGGTGGGGACTATCCTCGGCCACCCCGTCCGCTGCCCGAGCACGCCCCAGGGTCATGCCGTTGCGCCTGGGCTTCTCGAGATCCCGACATGGTCTCTCACGCGGCCACTGCCTCTCAGACAAGTCACGGAAGCCGGGTACGTGTGTGGAAGGCATCCAACGGACCCGCTGAGGAGCCCACGGCGGTCTGGCTCCGCGATTGGCCGCGCAAGGTCTGGAGTGCCTGCATCGTCGCGGCAGCCAGCACGCGTTCACGGCGTGAGTGCCCCTCGCTGTCGGCCATCTCGGTGAGGAGCCGGAAGACGTGTTCCACCTCAGGAGAACCGCTGGCCTGGCCGGTTGAGTCAGTCACGGTCTCGACGTACACGTCGAGCAGGCGGAAGGCTTCCTCGCGGGCTGTCCCACCCATGTCAGGCTCGGTGACCAGGCGCACCAGCATGATGCTCAGGCGAGGACTTCCCTCGGGTTCGGCGTCCGCCAGTGCTCGGGCGGCGGAGACTCGGGCGTGTTCGTCCAGGAGCGGGTCTTCGGCCAGCGCAGCGAAGACATCGGTGGCCGACGGATGGCCGGTGGTGTTCAACTCGTGCGCGGCGCGCAGCCGAATCGATGCGCCGGCTGAGACGTCACCGGCCAGAGCGGTGAAGAGTCCATGCGCTCGAGTGTCGCGGAGTTCTGCAAGCCGCTGGGCAACGCGAAGGCGGAGGGTGTGAGTGTGTTCGTCCGCGGACGAGTCGGCATCCATGGCGTCGGCCAGAGAAACCAGCATGTCAGCGGCACGTTCGTCGCCCGCATCGGCTAGTTCGCCGAGAGCTGTGGCGCGTACCGCGAAGCCTAGGTCGCCGTTTCCGCCGTAGGAGACGAGCAGTTCGACGTAGCGGTTGGCGTCGATGGACCGCAGTATCCGCATCAACTCGTATCTCAGCGCGCGGTCGACCCCCTGCTCGCCGGCCAGAGCCAGCAGCAGCCCAGGAGCTCGTCGGTCGCCGGCTTCGGCAAGTCCTCGCACGGCAAGGGCCTTTGCGTTCACGCCCAGCTCGGCGTCCTCGGCGCACGAGACAAGCAACTCGGCATAACCAGCAGGGTCGGCAGACTGGAGCGCCTTGAGAAGGTGTTGTCGCGCTCCTGCATGAAAGACAGGATCGGCGACCACGCTCACGAGACGACGCCCGAGAGCCGCATCTGACAGTTCGTCCAGGATCTGCTGCATGGCGCCCTGCCGGTCGAGCGGTCCGGCCTCGGGGTCTGCGGCGAGACTCAGCAGGGCTTCCGGATAGCGGTTGTCGCGAAGGGCGCGCAGTGCGCGGGCGGCCATGATGCGGTCGTTGTCGCTGACCATACGGTCCGTCGCCACGGCGAACAGGATGTCCGCGTCTCGGTCGTCCCCCAGCCCGCGCAGGTGCTGCGCGAGTTCCCGCCGGAAGAAGCCGGTGCACTCCGGCTTGTCCGCAGTGGCGGCGAGTGTGTCGGCCGACCGCCGTACGGCACGTGAGGTGACCGGGAGGCCATCCTGCACCAGTCCGGCAACGAACAGTGCGCCCTGCCAGCTCGTTCCACATCGCCACAGGGCCTTGGTCAGCAGAGGGTGTTCGCCCACCGCCGCGATGAGGAATCGGGTGAAGGAGTCGTGCTGCCGCCACTCTGGCGGTAAACGTCTTCCCCAGCGTCCGAACAGACCTCTCAGTGCATCGGCCACCCGCTCGGGGTCACGGGCGAGTTGCCGAGCGGCCAGGAACTCCAGCAGTGTCTGGTGGATGAAGACGAGGTCCCCACCACGCTCCGTGAACAGTCCGCTCCGGCGCATGGTTTCACGCAGGATCGCCCGCCATACGTCATCGGGCAGGCCGGAGGGACGCAGTTCTTCGGTCCGTGACGTGAAGAAGTCGACGGCTGTCGAGTTCTGCCCGTTCAGCCAGGCCAGGGCAAACTGTCCAGCCAGGTCCACGACCTGGGCGGGGAGGCGCTCAGCCGCGCTGACGGCTGCGACGCCATATCTGGCCGTTGCTGTTCGTGCTTGGGCGATGATCCCGGTGGGGGCATCACTGTACTGTCGGCTCTGCAACAGGCTCACGAAGGATCGATAGACCTCGTGGCGGGCTGTCGGCAGCGGGGGCTTCGGCTGGTCGGCGAAGAGCTGGCACAACATGGTGGCCATCAGCGGCACGCGCACCAGCGCTTCACGGTGCCGTTCCCCGAACTGGAGCGTGAACCGATCCGCCGCCTGCTCGGGATCTGGCAGGCCGAGAGCGTTCAGCCAGCGCGCGGCGAACTCCCGTAGCTGGAGGCTGTCGAAGGGAAGCAAATCGAACGTCGCGGCATGCCAGCGGACAGTACCGGGTGACAGCAGTTCGGGCACCGGCCGCGTGGCAAGGACGCATCGGTATGTGGCCCCTTCGGGATCGGCAGCGCGTAGGCCCGCCAGCCGCGTGAGAACGACTTCGCGTTGGTCACGGGTCACCAACTCGTCCAGTCCGTCGACGAGGACGAGCCAGGAAGCTTGGACACTGGGCCTTTCACGGAAGAATCCCGCCGGCCAGATCCCGAGCGGGCTGTGTCGGCCCGCGTCGACTCGTGCAGCCGCTTCGAGTGCCTCGGCCAGCGGCCGGTCCTCCACAAGGTCGGAGGCCTGCACGTAGATGGGCACCAGCGTCGGTGTGCTCCGCACCGCCGGGTGCGCGGCATCGGGGGTGTCGTCGACGCGCCACCGCGCCACGCACTCCCGGACCAGGCTGCGCAGCAGGCTGGACTTACCCGCTCCCGGTCCGCCCATCACCAGCGCATCCACGTGATGTTCGATGACATCCCCGGCCTGTAACCGCTCATCGCCGTTCGCCACTCCTGGCCCAGGACCGGCGCGCAGAGAGTGGGCATGCTGGCTGACGTACACGGTCGACAGAGGTGGCGAGACGTTTCCCGGCACCACGCCGGGATAAGGGTGGGACTCGGCAGCTCGCTCCGCGGCTTCGAGGTACGTTCGCAGCCGCCGGCTTGGGAATGCCCACCCTCCAGCCCTCAACTGGTCGTCAGTGAGCGTTTGAAGCCAGGGCTGCTCCGCGTGCGGCAGTCGGCTGCTCACCGCCCGGGCCGCTGCAGCATGCAGATCCCGCACCCGCTGAGGGCACCGGGACAGCAGAGCTGACGCGGACAGGGCGTGAGCGCTGCCGGAATGGTCCGAGGTGCAGAGCATCCCGGCCACAGCGCCGGTCCGTTTGTTCAGCACGGCGCTGCCGCTGTAGCCACCGCCGACCGGAGGGCCCCACAACCGACTCAGGACGCCCGGGCCCACTGAGTCTCGCCGAGAAGGGCCCTGGTAGGCGAGCTCCACGGACTGGCCGCCGCGAAACATCCCGTCCGGGTGTCCCCACGCCCAGACTTTGTCTCCGTCCAGGAGGCCGTCGTCGAACAGGACCCACGGACCAACGTGATCGAATGGCTCCTCATCGGGAACGACCTGCAGCAGTGCCAGATCGAAACCGACTCCAGGGTCGCGGAAGTAATGCCCCGGCGCAGGGCGCAGACGTATCTCCCGACCGTCCGTACCGACCTGACCATGGACCACCTCAGGCAACGACTCCGCGCTGTCGGCCACCACGTGGGCGCAGGTCGCCACCATGCCAGGCGCGATGAAGAACCCGGTGCCCACCGCCCGGGGAACGGTGCCCGTCGACCGGACCGTCAGCGCCACGGTCGCTGCTCTGAGCAGGTCCTGGGTGGCATCGCTCAGGACGGTCACGACGACGGTGCGACCCACTCCAGCGCGACCTTGAAGGTGGACCTGGCCGTGGCTTTGCCGAGTACCGCCACGAGCGTGCCGGACTCGACCGCGAACTCACAGGCGAACTCAACCGTGGCCTTGGCACTTCCCGTCTGCTGCAAGCGTGCGCCCACCGCTCTGGCAACTCCGACCAACGAGTCCACGGCCTCCTCCAGGGTCGGTCGCCGCGCGGCGATCTCGCGCTCGCTGCCACCAGTCGTCGCCCCCAGCCGCTGCACCGACAGGTACAGGGTCTGTCCATCCGCCGTCACAGGAACCAGAGCCGCTTCGCCCTCTGCTGGCGCGTCCCCCGCCACACCCTCACTGATCACGTCACGTCTCCCCTTCTCATGACCACGAACCGGCCTCCTGCACAGCACCGTTCAGCCTAGTAATGCCGTCTGGCACCCACCAGGAGACAACCCAGTGATCTCACGGGGATGCACCGTGATCAGCTGCGGTTCCGACGGCGTGCGCCCAGTCGTTGTCGCCGTGGTGTCGAGGTGCGTGGAGGAGGTGTGGGTCAACTCACATGTGATGGCGGACGAGCCGAACTCGTCCGCTGCGGACAACGATCGGGCACACTTCGAACCGACCTCAACCCGCACGCCGCGGGTGACTGATGTCCCTGCTGCACGCCCTCACCTTCCGCACTGTCTCCGCGCCCCAACGGGGCCGCTTTGGAAGGCCAGTTGGTGGCAATGACCCCGGAGACACCGACCGGTTCGTGAACAAACCGCGCACCGGTCCGGCCAACGACACCGGCTGCCGGGAACCATCCGAAAAAGGTCCCGACGCACCCGCGGTCGAGGAGAGCCCGAATGAAGACCGTCGTCCAGGAACGTACAGCTCCGCCGAATCCCTGCGCCTGCGGGACATCGACCGTCCCGTTCCCCGCGAGGACGAGCTGCTCATCCGGATCCACGTGGCCGGTGTCGACCCGACTGCCTGGTATCTCATGACGGGGCGGCCCCTACATCGCCCGCATCAACCCGCAGATCGGACTACGGCGTCCCAGTCATCGCGTCCGCGGCCAGCACGCTGCCGGAGCCGTCGAGGCGGTCGGCCCGAAGGTGAGCGACTTGAAGCCCGGGGACGATGTCTTCTGCCAGTGCGACGGCTCCTTGCCGAATACGCCTGCGGCAGGGCCGAACAACTCACCGCCAGGCCCCCCGCCTTGTCCTTCGACCAGGCCACCGCTCTTCCCGTCTCCGGCGTCACCGCGCTCCACGCCCTCGACGTGGCACGCCCCGGCCCAGGACAGAAGGTACTGGTCATCGGGGCCTCCGGAGGCGTCGGGACGTACGCCGTCCACTACGGTGCCCATGTCAGCGGCGTCCGCGTCCCCGACGCGGGAGACCTGGTCCGCTCCCTCGGCGCCGCCGACGTCATCGACCACACCCGCGAGGAGATAACCGACCGCCCGGTCCGCTACGACTTCGTCCTGGACGCCCGCCGGCAACCGCCACGGCCACCTGGACGCACTTTTGTTGATCCGGCCCTGGCCCGTGGCCGCACCATACCTGAGCCGGCTCCGGGGATACCCATCCCGAGAACACCGACGCCGTGTTCCGCGCGCTTCTGCGCAAGCCCGCGTTCACCTGGTAGCGAGATGGGGAGGAGCTGCTGCGCCGCCGCAAGAAGAGCCACTACAAACATGAGCCTCTGCCGAGCATCACCTCCGCCGGCACCCGCCTTGCGGAACTCTTGCACGCGGAAAGGCGGCACGGGCGATGAGAGCCACCAGCGTCCTCGGCGTCACGGTGACCGTCACCAGCATCCAGCTGCGGCCCGGCAGCGGCATCGTCGCCCTGTGCAGACACGGCCGACACCGTCAGGCGATCGGCATCCCCGACCTACTGCTGCCCGAATCCGCGCCCGCGGGATGGGCCTGGGTGGAGGCCTACCGACACTGAGCATCATGAGCCGCGCAGCCCGGGCCTCGCCGTCTTCCGGCTACTGCCAGGCGCGGACCAGATCCTCAGGCCCCCAGTGGGCCGCGAGCGGCAGACCGCCGTCCACACCGCCGCGGGACACCGCAACCAACGGGGTGTCCGGCCCGGCGCCGGGCACCGCGAGTGCGTGCCGAGCCAGGGCGTCGTATTCACGCCGCCCGAATAGCTGGGACTCCAGCCACTTGACGGAGCCGACGAATTGCACCGCACCCGCAACAGGTGCACGATCGGCACCGACCAGATCGATCTCGGGGTTGTTCTGCCGATTCCACCAGCCGCCGACCGCCTCCGTCTCCGGCCACCGCTCATCGGGCAGCAGCCGCAGCAGCGACTCCCGGATGACCGGCTCGACCGCACGTCCCCGCCAGGTCGTCCACGAGCGCTCGATGCGCTCCAAAGCCAGGTCGCCCCGGCCGCGCTCGATGAGCGGGATCCCCCGCTGCAGAAAGGCCAGCCAGAACCGGAGATACGGATCGGCGATCCGGTAGCGCTTGTTCTTGGTGTCGGCCCTGGTGGACAGCGGCAGGTCGGCCGCGAGAACCCGCTTGGCCTGCAGGGTGTTCAGCAGCGGGGACAGCGTGCCCGAGGGCAGCGCCCCCGCGCCTCCGGCCTGGGCGGCGATGGTGGAGAAGGTCCGCTCCCCGCTGCCCACCGCCTCCAGCACCGCCCGCGAGTGTGACGCCTCGGGGAACTCCCCCAGCAGCGACAGCTCGCCCGCCACCAGCAGCGGCGACAGCGGATTCACCACCGCCGCGCGCAGGAAGTCCGCCCGACCCATCCCCGGCCGCCACGACTGGACGATCTCCGGAAAGCCTCCCGTGATCAGCAGCGCGTCCACCGCCTCCGCCGCATCCAGCCCCGTCATGGCCTGCACATCGGCCAGGTGCAATGGCTGGATGGTCATCTTCGCCGCCCGACCGAAGAAGGGACGGCCGTACGACTGCAGCGCCTCCATCACCGACATGTCGCTGCCGACAAGGATGAGCAGGACCGGCTTGGCGGACAAGTGGCGGTCCCAGACCGTCTGCAGCGCCCCCTCGAACTCCCTGTCCTGCTCCACCAGCCATGGCACCTCGTCGATCACCGCGACACTCGGGGCATCGTCCGCAGCCGCGACGGCCAGCGAGCGCAGCGCCTGATTCCAGTCCGCGGCCTGCAGCCCGGCCACCAGCTCCGCCCCCGGCAGCGCGGACTGGGCAAGTGCCCCGGTGAAGTCCGCCCGCTCGGCCACGGCATTACGGCCCCGAGTCGCCTGGAAGACTACATACGGAACCCCGGCCCGGTCACAGAACTCCTGAACCAGACGAGACTTCCCCACCCGACGCCGACCCGTCATGATCACGGCCTGCCCTCGGGTGGCGCCCGCGCCCTCGACCACCAGGCCCAGCTGTCGAGCCAGCAGATCCAGGTCAGCCGCCCTGCCCTTGAATTCCACCAGCAGCCCTCTCACCCATAAAACACAGTTTCGATATTACGTAGATTGAATCTTACTTAGATGTTAGCTCGCTTCACTTCCTACCGACGGGGAACCACGTCGGAGACATCGACGGGCACGCCACACCATCAGCCCTTTCGGGTCTTGGGTAGATGCGCCGACATCGTCACAACCAGCGAATCTCCGCAGGTCACAGCGGGTATGACACAACCAGCCCTTGATTGCTGCTCCTGCCGGGGGCGCCCAGTCTCCGCCCTCCCATTGGGAGGGCGTTTTTGCTGGTCAGAGCCTTTCAGTTGCCGCAGGACGACCACGTCGCCGCAACCGGGTGGATGAGGGAAATCGGCATACAGGCTGAAGGAGCCCTGGGTATCAGATCCTCCTTGCCGCCATGAGTCTCGTCTGGCACCTCCTTGATATGCCCGCGATGGGCGACCACGCCTCGGTCGAGTCGTCCTCCCTGGCCGAAGCCAGTGCCGCGGTTCTCGGCTTTCGCCGCACCGTCGGGCCGCTCACAGCGGCCGACGGCAGCGGGCTCGTCGGATCACCGGTCATGGGCCGGCAGGTCGGCGAGGGCCTTGTCCAGAGGTTCGCGAAGTTCCCTGCGGTTGCTGCTTGGCGGCTGTGGAGCCGTCGTGGTTGGTCGTGCCCACGCGGCGGAGCCGCACATCGATGCAGCCCTGCGCCCCTGAGAAGCCTCAGCTCACGTCAGTAGAGAAGCAAGCTTGCTCCAGGCCTCCCTCGGGAGGGACTCTCGCGATGGCGTGCTGCCGTCCACGATGTGGAGGGCCACGTGATCCGCGCCCGCGGCGATGTACTCGTCGATGCGGGCGCGGATCCGTGTTTCGTCGCCCCAGGCGTAGACCGCGTCGATGAGGCGGTCGCTGCCGCCGTTCGCCAGGTCGTCCTCCGTGAAGCCGTTGCGGAGGAAGTTGTTGGTGTAGTTGGGGAGGGCCAGGTACATGGCGAGGTAGTCGCGGGCCAGGGTGCGGGCTCGGGTCGGGTCGGACTCCAGGACGACCTTCAGCTCCGGGGCCAGCAGCGGGGCGTCGCCCAGGCGCTCGCGGGACGCGGCCGTGTGGTCGGCGGTGACCAGATACGGGACGGAGCCGGCGGCGCGTTCCCGGGCGAGGTCGATGGTCTTCGGGCAGAGGGCCGCGAGGAGGCGGCGGTCGGCGGGGTGGCCCGCCTCGTCCAGGGCGTCCAGGTAGGACACGAGGGCCGAGTAGGGGCGCCGGTACTGCTCCGCGAGCTTGGCGTGGCTGACGCCGAGGCCCAGGGCGAAGCGGCCGGGGTGGGTGGAGTCCAGCTCGGCGAAGCTCGCGGCGGTGGCGGCGGGCTCGTGCTCCCAGATGCTCTGGATGCTGGTGCCGACCACGATCCGGGAGGTCGCCTCGATCAGCGGAGCGGCGTCGCGGGCGGAGGTGTTGCCGCCGAGCCAGAGCGCGCCGTAGCCCAGTTCCTCCAATTCCGCCGCCGCCTCGGAGAGTTCACCGTTGCGGGACGGGGTCCCGAAGCGCAGGTCGCTGCTCCAGATGCCGTACCGTCCGACGGTTTCCTTCAAGTTGTCGGTCATGAGTGGCGGTTTCCCTCCGGTCGGTGTGCGTGACAGCCGTACATCGGTGCCAACCGGAGGGTGCCACCGGATCTTCCCGTCGGCACTACAGGAATCCTCGGTGGACGTTAAGTCCCTTCTCGTGATCTCTCGTGATTCGTGGCATGGAGTGAAGACCGTGTCCGAGCGACTTATCGGACGAGCAGTGGGCGTTGATCGCCCCACGAGATCTTCTACAAGAACCGGACCGGCTCCCGTTTCGACGTGCGCACCGGCAAGCCGCTCGACCCGCCGGCCCCTCGTCCCGTTCCGGTGTATCCGGTGAGGATCGAGGATGGTTGCGTGTACGTCGATGTCGTACCGCGGCACGTGACGATGCACGAGGTCGCGAAGGTCACCGGGGTGGGCAAGGGCACGCTCTTCCGCACGTCCGCGTCAGATGCAAGTCGAGCGCTGCCAGAGCCGGCTGCGGGGGGGGGGGGGGCGGAGACGTCAGCCATGCCATAGCGGGATGGGGCCCCTCGCCGAGATGGGGATTCGGCCCCGCCGTACGCAGGCCGACCGGTTGGTCTCAGCTGCCCTAAATGAAGTTCGACGGAGGAGGCCGCTGGCACGTCAGCCTGATGGGCGCCCCAGGCGGTCACCCCACCAGTGACCCGGACCCTTCGAAGCCTACGCGCGAACCCTGCGCCACCCGATCATGGCAGACCTGCTCAAGCACGCCGAACCACTCACAGACGTCAGGGGCACCCACAGCACCGCCAACCGGCGCCACTACTACGAACGAATCACACCGTGGCCGGAGGGCCTAGTAGTACTGGGGGACTCCGTCGCGGCGTTCAACCGCCTCTACGGGCATGGCATGTCCGTGGCCGCACAAGGTGCCGTCGCCTTGCGCGACTCGCTCTCGACCGGTCTCACCCCCGACACCGCCCGCCGCGCCCAGCGCGCCATCGGCAAGTGCGTCGACACCGCATGGGCACTCGCGGTGGGAACGGACATCCATTTCCCCACCACCACGGGAAAGCCCCCGAGCCATGCCGATCGTCTCCTCCATCGCTACGTCAGCCGACCATCCCGCACCGCAACGGGCTCATTCCACGCGGCCACGGCGCTGACCGACGTACTGGCACTCCAGGCACCGCCCACCTCCCTCATCAAACCCAGCATGTGGCTGACAGCCCTCATCGGACCGCTACGACCACTGATGGACCGCCCTCAGTTCACACCCACCGAACGCAGGCTTTTGAGCAGCCTTGAGGAGCCAGCCGCATCTCCCGAGTAGCTGGTACTGGGCCGGTACGACGGCTACCTGGGCAGCTGCCGACGGGCGCGCCAGTCCTGGACGATGAGGACGGCATAGAGGGAGCTTCAAGGGATATGACCGCCTCGGTGACATGGGTCAGGTCGGGCGGCGGTGCGCGCGGCGGCGGTCGAGCGCGTCTTCGGCAGGTGCGCCGGCAGGTGCGCCGACATGGTCACTGCACCAGGACGTCATCAGCGAGCGTGACCCGTCTTCGCAGGCAGAAGAAGGGCGGCTGAAACAGCAATCCCCGCCTGCCCAGGCGTACTTCGCCACGAACCGGACAGTCGGCCGCCGGCACGGGCGGCTGCCGGCGCAGTACGGGACGGAATCCCGCCGGCAGGCCATCGGTGCCGCCGCAGCGGGGCGGCGATGGGGCGCGTCCCCGCTGATCAGGGCCTAGAAGCTGTTGGCATCTCCCAGAGGGGATCAGGAGGCGGCGGCTGCGACGCGTACGCGTGCGAGGTCGTCGGTGGTGGAGTGCACCCGCAGCGTGGGGCTGGCGGTGGCGGTCGGGTGGTCGTCGGTCATCGGGCGGGACGGCGTGACGCTCCACGGCCGTGCCCGAACAGCACTTGTGGGGACGAGGAGGCATCGGACGCGCCCGCGTCCCCCGGCTCCACTCTGCGGGAGCCGAGGGACGCGGCGGTCGTCCAGGGTCGGGACCCCGGCCGGCCTCAGCGGTTTTCGGGCAGGTCCGGCTCGGCCGGGAGCACGGACGGCCTGGGCTGCGCCGGCGACGACGCCGTCGCGGCGGGCTTCTTGCCGCAGAACGCGGCCTCGAGCGTGCCGCCCAGCGCCGTGTTGGCGGACCCCTTGTTCGAGGTGTTGGCCATCGCGGAGAGGCCGCGCCGGCCGTCACGGGTCGCGAAGGCGTAGGTGTAGTACCCCTGCACGGTGCCGGTGTGGCCGTAGACCTGCGTACCGCAGGACAGGTCGTAACGGCGCAGACCGAGGCCGTAGAAGCGGGTGTTGGTGGCGTCGGTCGGCGTGACGGTGGTCATCTCCTGCAGCATCCGCGGCGACAGCAGCCTGCCCCGCATCAACGCGGTCATGAAGGTGTTCAGATCCGCCGGGCTGGAGATGACCGCGCCGGCCGACTGGGCCCAGGAGACCGTCTGTTCCGTGGAGTCCACCAGCGGCGCGCCGGCCTCGTCGGGGTGCAGATAGCCGCGTACGTGCAGTCCCGCGATGCGGACGTCGGGGTGCACGTACGAGGTGTTGCGCAGCCCCAGCGGGCCGATGATGCGGCGCTTGTACTCCTTGGCGACCGGCTTCCCGGTGATCTTCTCGATGAGCATGCCGACGACCACGAAGTTGGTGTTGGAGTACTTGTACGAGACGCCGGGCTCGGTGGTGCGGGGCTCGCTCAGCGAGAGGTCCAGCAGTTCCTGGTAGCTGAAGACGCGATTGCGTACGGCCTCGAAGCCGGGCACGGTGTGCTCGAACATCGCGTCGGTGTAGTCCGCGAGGCCGCTGCGGTGGGTCAGGAGGTGCCGCACTGTGATCCGGTCGTCGGGCAGCAGCCCGGGAAGGTACCGGTTCACCGGCGCGTCGAGCTCCAGTCTCCCCTCCTGCACGAGCTGGAGCAGGACCACGCTGGAGAAGGTCTTGCTGACGCTTCCGACGCGGAAGCGTGCGCGGACGTCCATGGCGGCGCCCGAGTCCCGGTCGCGTACGCCCACGGCCCGGGTCCGGACGCCCTCGGGGCCGGTGAACCGGGCCATCGCTCCGGGTGCGCCCTGGGCCATGGCGGCGTTCAACGCGGCCACCACGCCTTCCATGTCGGGGGCGGGTGTGGTGGCGCGCGTGGCGCCGGGTACGGCAGGCGCGGCGTGCGCGGTGGTGGCGGGGACGACGCCGGCGGCGAGCGCGGCGATCAGGGTGGCGCCGACGGCCAGGCGTCGACGGCGGTTCAGCGTCATGTCAGTTCCTCGAGTCGAAGGGTGAGGCACAGGAGTCCGGTGCTCAGGTCCCGGTCGTCGACCCAGCCCGCGCGCACTCCGGAGTCGAGGTGCATTGCAGTGCCCCCGTTTCTCTTGCCTGTTCTGCGCGGGGCACAGCGATAGGCGCGGTCGGTCATCCGCCACCGTCCCCCGTGGTCCGACACAGTCTGTTCAAACTCGGCGGCACTGGCCCAGCATTTCGAGCAGTTTCAAAGTGAAACCTCTGCTCAAACCTGTGCGTCCCAAGGGGTGGTGGGGTGGTGGGGTGGTGGTACGTCAACGGGGGGTGTTCATGGCCGGGTTCTCCGAGTTACGTCTGGGGCCGCTGGGAGCAGTGCCGGTGTCGGTCGTGGCGCAGCCCGGCGTCACCCTGATGTCGCTCGTCGCGGATGCGCTGGGTGGCCGTTCCCAGGGGGTGCACCCCGCGTGGCGCCGCACACTGTGCTCGGCGGTGCCCGAGGGCGCGGAGGCCGTGCTGCGGCCGCTGTTCACCCCGGAGTACTCGATGGTCCCCGACTGCCTCACCCCCACGGCGCCTCTGTGGGAGACCGATCTCTCCGTCCAGCTCGACCGTCTGGCGGAGGTACCACCCCATGTGCTGCTGCGGGAGCTGGAGACGGACTTCGGGGGGACGGTCCCCCGGCAATGGCAGTCGGTCGTCGACCGGCCGAAAGCCTTCATCCATGCGTACGCGGCCATTCTCGGCGCCGTGTGGGAGGCCTTCGGGCCGATCTGGGCGCGGGCCGGCGCCCTGCTGGCCCGGGAGACCGAGCGCGTGGGCGTGGCGGTCGTCAGCAACGCCCTGCCGCTCGTGCTGGCCGGACTGGGACCCAAGATCCGCTTCACCGGACAGACGCTGTACGTGCCGGATCCGCACCCCGAGACGTTCGAGCGGGGTGCCCGCCGCGTGGTGCTGGTGCCCATCGTGTCGGGCAACGGTGCCTCGGTCTTCAGTTTCGACCGCTGCGACGCTGTGTGGTTCGGCTATCCCGTGCCGGGCCTGAACACGCTGTGGACCGCTCGGGAAGCCACTGCCGAACGGGACCCGCTCAAGCTCGTGGTGGGCTCCCTCCGGGCGGGTATCCTGCGCGAGCTGGTTCGCCCGTGCACCATGGGTTCCCTGGCCGCCACGCTCAACTGCACGCCGGGGACCGTGACGTACCACTGCGGCCAGTTGGAGGCGGCCGGGCTCCTCACCCGGGAGCGACGGGGACAGCACGTGGTGGCGCGGCGCACGGCCTCGGGCGGGGCGCTGGTCAACCTGCTGTCGGGGTGAGCCCCACAGAGGGCGACCGCCACCCTGACATCCGTCAGGACCGCCGGCCCCACTCCCCTTTCTAAGGTTCGAGTCGTCCTCCAGGCCCCGCCCGCGGTGCGGGGCCCCCTCCACAGACAGAAAGAGACGGCTCTCATGCGCCTGTTCCGCTCCACCCTCGCCACGGCCGCCGCCCTGTGCGCGTTCACCACCGGCATCGTCGTCGCTCAGCCCGCACTGTCGGCCCACGCCGCCGACTTCAGCCTCGCCAGCGTCCGCATCACGCTGGCGTAAGGGCACCCAGTCGGCCGGCAGATCGCCTTCGGCGCGGCCGTTCCCGCTTCCCAGCGTTCACCACGAAAGGCACGACCATGCGCAGAATCCTGCACGGCGCCGCCGCGCTCGCCCTCACCGCCGCCGCTCAGGCCCAGTCCGAAGGCGTCGAGCTGTGCAAGTCCGTCAACACGGACTGCCACGAGGCCATCCCCCCGCAGCAGGGCTGGTACGTCGACCTCACACCCACCAACTCGCTCCATCTCAGGGAGCACTATCTGTGAGGCGCCCTCCAGGAAGCCGTCTTCTCGCCGCTGCCGCCGCACTGCTGCTGATCGGCGGCGCGGCGGGCTCCGCCGCCGCCGCGTCCGTCGAGGTGCCCGCCGGCCTCAGCGCCGGGGTCGCCGTCCTCGACCGGCAGACCGGCACCTTCACCGAGCAGCTCAACTCGAGCACCCGCTTCCGCTCCGCCTCGGTCGTCAAGCTGCTGCTGGCGCTGGACCATCTGTGGAACCGGGGCCCCGACCACACCGTGCCCGCGGCCGACCGGGCGTGGCTGGAGCCGATGCTGCGCGGCAGCGACGACGACGCGGCCAGCGACTACTGGTCGGACAACGGCGGTACGGCGATCATCACCCGCATGGTGAGCCGCCTCGGCCTCGAGGACACGGCACCACCGCCCACCGGGTACGAGGGCTACTGGGGCTACACCGCGCTCTCCGCCCGCGACACGGTGACGATCTACCGGTACCTCCTGGACTCGGCGCCCGTTCCCGTGCGCGACTTCGTGATGGAGAACCTGCGCCGGTCCACCCGCTGCGCCTCGGACGGATTCGACCAGCACTTCGGCGTCGCCGGGGCGTTCGAGAAACCGTGGGCGGTGAAGCAGGGCTGGTCGGGATTCTCGTACGAGGAAGGCACCTGCGGCCCGCCGCGCACCGCTGCCACCACGGACCCGGCGAGCCCGGCTCCGGCCGCCGCCGCCGCGGACGTGGACCTGACCCGGCCGGCGCTGCACAGCACGGGCACCGTGGGCGCCGGTGACCGCTCCATCGTGGCCGTGTTCACGCTGCATCCCGTCGGCACGTCGTACGGGAAGGCGTACACGGACGTCGGCCGGCTGACCCGCTCCCTGAACGTCCCCGGAGCCACGCGGCCCGCGGGATGGTGGTACGGCACGTGGAGCGACCATGTGAACGTCCGCCCCGGCCCCGGCACCGGCAACGCGCCGATCACCCAACTCCCGGCAGGCGTCGAGGCGTTGGTGGGCTGCCAGGCGAGGGGCGAGGAGGTTCACGTACCGCCCTACACCAACGAATGGTGGGCGTACCTCCCCCAGTACAACGGCTGGATCTCCAACATCTACATCAACTCGCCCGACAACAGGATGCCGGACGTCAAGGACTGCTGAACGGCCATGAGCGACAGCTCCGCCACCTCACCGCTCGTAGGCGGCGAGGTAGCGGAGCACCTTGTCGACGTGGGGGCGCACCCGTTCGGGGACGCCGCGCTCCGTGATGACCGTGCGGTCGCTGGTGCGGTATCCGGCCGCCATCAGCGCGGGAAGGTCCTGGGCGGGCATGTCGGCCTCCTTGAAACGCTGGTCGAGCCAGCACACGTACAGCGACATCGTGGAGATCGCGTCCGGTGGCGACATGTAGTCCTTGTCCCCGTCTCCGTCTCCGTCGACCGCCCAGGCCCTGAACACCGACGGCGTCCACATGGCGATGCCGTACTCCTCGGTCGCCGGGCGGGACGCGTTCACGTCGAAACCGCTCTCCGCCTTGAGCATGGCGGCGAGGAACGCGGGCGTGACCTCCGCGTCGGAGCAGCGGTGGGCGGCCTTCACGATGACCGGCCGCAGTGCCTCGGGTACGTCGGAGTCCTCCGGGATCTCCCCGGCGGCCGGGCTGTGCGCGCCGGTGACGACGGCTCGTGTGCCGCGCCCCTGGCCGTCCTCGTCGTCGTCTCCCCCACCTCCGCCGAGCCCGAGCAGCACGGTCCCGGCGACGGCGGCGGCCGACACCGCGGCGAGCGCCACGGCGGCGACCGGCAGCAGGCGTCGCCGGCCGCGCGGGCCTGCCAGTTGCTCGATCCGGGCGGACAGGCTCGCGGCGGTGTGGCGCATGCGGCCGGCGTGGTCGGCCACCAGACAGTCCTCGATGAGCCAGCGCCAGTTCTCGTCGAGTCCGGCGTCCAGGCGCAGTGTTGCGGTGCCGCGGGCGTAGGCCTGCGCGGCGAGCGAGCGGGCGCGCGCGGTGGCGCCGGGGAACGGGTGCAGGCCACCGGTGAGCACCTGGTGGGCCAGGACGCCGAAGGCCCAGATGTCGGCGGTCGGCCGCACCACCGTCCCGCCGGCTCCGGTGCGCTGGGACCACCACTCGGGCGGCACATGGTCGAGCGTGCCGAGCGGCGGCACATAGGCGTGGGTGCCCTCGAGTTCGGTGGCCAGGCCGAAGTCGGCGAGCCAGACCGCGCCGTCCGCGCCCAGCAGCACGTTGGCGGGTTTGAGGTCGCCGTGCACCCAGCCGGCGCCGTGCATATGGGCGAGCCCGGCGGCGACGCCGCGCAGGACCCGCACGGCGTCCGGGATCGGTCCGCCCGTCCCGGCGGCGTCCA
The DNA here is from genome assembly GCF_049974585.1 of Streptomyces sp. UG1. Taxonomy (NCBI): domain Bacteria; kingdom Bacillati; phylum Actinomycetota; class Actinomycetes; order Kitasatosporales; family Streptomycetaceae; genus Streptomyces; species Streptomyces sp. UG1. The sequence continues at coordinate 154,916 of NZ_JBNGGG010000011.1, forward strand.
GCGCCTGCCGCAGACTGGCCTCGGCACGGTCCATGACGAGCGCGATCGCCCCGTCCAGCGCAGGCAGGTCCGGCGCGTCCACGGTGCACACGGCATGGGTCCGTACGAGGTGCGGATGGTCCGCCTCGGCGCTGAACCGCACCTCGCGCGCGACGAGTTCGCCGAGCGCGGCACGCTGACCGGGCGCCAGGGCACCGGTCGGCAGCACCTTCACCGCCGCGGTCGTGCCGTCCGCGACCGCGCGGGCCTCGTACACGGTCCCCCAGCCGCCCGACCCGATGACGCCGTCCAGCTCCCAGCCGTCGATCCGGAAACCCGCCGGCAGCCGCGGCATCTCGAGGGCGCCCTCCTCGGCGCCGGACGTGCTCACGCGCCGCTCGCCTGCGGGACGGGCCGTCTGCGGGACGGCAACAGGGCGAGGTGCTCCTCGCGCACCAGGCCGAAGCGCAGGGCGAGGGAGGCCAGTCGGGCACGCTTGGCACCGGTGCGGGCGTTGCCGTCCGCTCTGTGCTCGTCGCCGACGTCCAGGCGCAGCTTGGCGAAGGCCAGATAGTCGATGTGGTAGTTCACGGCGGAGCGGGTCAGACCACGGCAACTCTCCAGCGGGCGGAGCCTGTCCGCGATGTCCCCGGCGCCCGGCAGCGTGCCGTCCGAGGGGTCGCGCAGCCGCGGCTCGCACAGGGCCACCAGCACCAGGAAGTACTTCGCCGTCGCATCGAGCGCGTAGGGGTGCACGGTCAACTCCCCCGCGCCGGGGGCGGACCGCTCGTCCAGATAGGCGTGCTGCGGGGCGAACACCTTGAATTCGGCGGTGCCGGACAGCGCGGGCAGGACGACCCGGGAGAACTCGAAGGGCACCGGCGCTCCGAGCCGACCGGGCGCGACGGTGATGTACTCGCCGGCACCTTCCAAGTTCTCGACCGCATACGCGGTGTCACGGCTGAAGTTCGACAGCCGCCAGTAGTCCTCGGCCGCCTCCAGCCGCCCCGCCCGCCGGGAGATCCCGGGGTCGGGCAGAACGATGGAGACGTCCCGGCCGCCGGGCACCCCGCGTCCGAAGTCGGCGACGTCGCCCGGTCCCATGTGCAGCAACTCGGGTTTGGCCGCGCCGACTTCACCCGGCCGTGACGGGCCGGGGAGCTGCACAATGATCGTTTCCATACCGGCTTTCCCCCGATGTTGCCGCCAGGATCGCAGAGGGCTTCTGGTCAAAAGCCGCACAGGTGGCATCGTTTTCCATGCGCGCGAGGCACGTCCACTAGGACGAGCAGCCGATCATCCCGGTTCCCGGCGCGTGAGCCGCCCAGCGAGGGGACGGCGGCATCAGCTCCGGTCAGAGACGACCGTCACAGAGCAGTGCCCCCACTGGCATCCAGATACTGCCCCGTGATCCAGCGGGAGTCGTCCGAGGCGAGGAACGCCACCACGTCCGCCACGTCGGAAGGCATGCCGATCCGGTCGAAGGCGGAGCGCGCCGCCAGGTCGGCCCGTGCCTCGGGGGTCGCCGTGCGGCGGGCGTTCATGTCCGTCTCGATGAAGCCGGGCCCGACCGTGTTGACGGTGATGCCCCGCCCGGCGAGTTCCTTCGCCAGACACCGGGTCATCGTGTTCAGCGCCCCCTTGGACATCGCGTACGCGACGGACTCGGGGAACGCGCGCCGTGAGGCCAGCGACGAGATGTTGATGACGCGTCCGCCGTCCCGCATCCGCGGCAGCGCGCCCTGCACGAGGAAGAACGGCGCCTTGGCGTTGACGGCGATCATGCGGTCGAAGACCTCGGGAACCGCCTGCCCGATCGGCCCCGAGCCGCTCACGCCCGCGTTGTTCACGAGGATGTCGAGCGAGCCCGCACCGTCGGCCGCGGTGTCCGTCTGCTCCCGCAGCCCGGCGTCGAAGGCCGCGAAGACGGCGTCGGCGTCGCCCGGCACCCCGAGTTCCGCCCCGACCGGGAAGGCCCGGCCGCCGTTCTTGCGTATCTCCGCGACGACTTCCAGCGCGGCGCGCTCACTGTGGCCGTAGTGGACGCCGACCAGCGCCCCGTCGCGGGCGAGTCGCTCGGCGATGCCTCTGCCGATTCCCCGGCCGGCTCCGGTGACCAGTGCGATCCTGCCCGCCAGTGCGCGTCTGGTATTCACGAAGGCAACCCCACGCCTCAACCACCCGAATACTCCCGGTACCACGCAGCATGCTCCGCCACGCTCCCCGCGAACCCCACCCCTGGATCGACCCCGACGCCCGCCCAGAATCCGTCGTCCGCGAACCAGTGGTCCACCGCGAGCATCCCGAGGTGGTGCAGTGCGCGCGGCCGGCCGGTGAGCCGTGACCGTGCCTCGTCGAGGCTCAGGGGTGGGTCGGGGAGTCGTAGGCCGAGCCGGTCGGCCACCGTGTCGAGCAGGTCCGAACAGTCCACGGGTTCCGGGTGGTTGACGTGATGCGTGCCCGCAAGGTCGCGGTCCGACAGACCGGCGGCGACCACCGCACGCCCCAGCGCCCGTACGTCGACGACGGAATGGCGGGCCGTGCAGTCCCTCAGGCCCGCCGACAGCGCTCCCAGCAGGCCGGCCAGTCCGGGTACGACCCAGCGGTCGCCCGTCCCGAGTACCAGGTGCGGGCGCAGCACGACCCCACCCGCGTCCAGCACGTGCCGCTCGGCGGCGGCGCGGGCACGGCTGGTCGCCGAGACCGGTGCGATCGGCAGGTCGGCCGGGTGCGCGGCGGTGAAGGGCCCTCGGCCGTACACCGCGGCCGTACTGACGTAGACCACGCGGCCCACGCCGGATCGCGTCGCCTCCTCGACCAGCGCGCGGGTGCCGTGGTCGTTGACGCTCTCGGTGCGCCGTGCGTCGTCGCCGATGTGGGAGGCGCAGTGCAGCACGACGTCGACGCCGTCGCAGACACCGCGCAGCGAACCAGGGTCGGCGAGGTCCCCGCGCACGATGTCCGCCGTCGGGGCGGTGCCCGGTGGCGGGCTCGCGGGGGTACGCAGCAGCAGCCGGAGGCGGCACGGTGCGGTGCCCGCTCCCTCTTCCCTGTCCTCCCCGGCTCCGCTCAACTCCCGTAGAGCGGCGAGGACATGCCCTCCGACGAAGCCGCTTCCCCCGGTGACGAGGATGCGTGGTGACACGGTCGGGTCCTCCCTCAGCGGTCGGCCGGCTTCGACGCCGCGACCGTCACCGTACAGCGGAAGACCTCGGCGTCGTCCTGGAGGCCGCGTACCCGGACCGTGCTCGGGTCGGGGTCGCCCTTCGGCAGGGGGTCGGCCTCGATCCAGCAGGGGCTGTCGAGTTCGGCGTACCGCGCGAAGACCATGTCCATGTCGGTGATGACCATGAGGCCGGGGAAGAGCGAGAAGGCCGTCGCGGCCTGGCGGGCGGCCTCCAGCAGCACGAAGCCGGGCACATGGTCGTTCGGCCTGCGGAACAGGGTGGGATGCGCGGTGTTGACCCTGAGCTGCCAGGCGCCCGGCCGCGGGGAGGGGGCGAGGACGACGGCCGCGCTGTCCGTCCGGCCGACCGCCCCGGGCGGCAGTCCGGGCAGCAGCGGTACGGGACAGCCGGTCAACGACAGCCGCTCACCGCGCAGTCGGCGGTAGGCCCGGTCCGTGACGCAGTCGAGCCGCCCGTCGGCGGTGGCGACGACCCGGCCCTGCCGGCGCAGCACCATCGCACAGCGCATGCCCGCCAGACGACGGCCGCGGTGCCGTACGTCGCCGCAGGTGAAGTCGGCGACGGCGTCCTCGGACGACCGGTCGAGCACCAGCCCGGCCGGCGCCGCCGAGTACCGGATGCGCTGCATCACGAACCGGTCGCCGGTGGGCACCGCGAACGCGGCGTGGGCCAGCAGCATCGAGCCCTGGCGCAGTATCTCCGGTATCAGCAGGGGGTCCTGGAAGCGTCCGGCCACCTCGGTGAAGTACCGGTGCCGTCGTGGCCAGCGGGCCCTGACCTGGAAGCGGGTGTCGTCCAGACGGCGCCAGGCGGTGGGTAAGGCGTCCCGCGCGTCGGGCCGGTGCACGTGTTCGCCGCTTATCTCCGTATGCCATACGGCAGTCGCGGGGGCGGGTCCGGCAGTGCCCGCGGTCCGCTCGTCCCGGGCGCAGGCGTCAGCAGATCGCACGCGGTCCATGGCTCCCCCCGGGTCGTTTCGCCAGAGCGAGGCGCTCCCGCCCGCCGAGTAACCTACGTGTGATCCGGTTTTCTTTTCAACACGCCACGTAACGCGCCGACGTGCACACGGTGGAGGGACCCATGGCCCGGCAGGACCGCGCGATCAGAACGCGCCGTTCGATCCTCGAGGCGGCCGCGAGGGTGTTCGGCGAGCGCGGTTACGCCTCGGCCACCGTGGAGGAGATCCTCAACCGGGCCGGGGTCACCAGGGGCGCCCTGTACTTCCACTTCTCCTCCAAGGAGGAGGTCGCGCTGGGCGTGCTGCAGGCCCAACTGCCCATCGACCGGCTGCCCGAGAGGTCCGGCAAGCTCCAGGAGCTCGTCGATCACGGCATGGTCATGGCGTACCGGTTGCAGCACGATCCGCTGGTGCAGGCCGGCGTCTCCCTCGCCCTCGACCAGGGCGCACGTGAACTGGACCGCGCCGCCGCCTTCCGCGCCTGGAGCGAGCAGCTCCAGCAGATCCTCACCGAGGCCCGGGCCCAGGGCGAGCTTCTGCCGCACGTCGACATCACCGACACCGCCGAGTTCCTCACCGGCGCCTTCGCTGGCGTCCAGGCGATGAGCCAGGCCAGTTGCAACCGCGCCGACCTCGGCCGCCGCGTCTGCGTCCTGCTGCGCCACGTCCTGCCGAGCATCTCCACACCGGCGCTGCTGGCGGCCCTGGACCTCTCCCCGGACCGGGGCAGGCGGCTCTTCGAGGAGTACGAAGTCGGCTCCCGGGAAGCCGTCCCACCCATGACGGGAAGTTAGCGAACACCTCCCCTACCCTCCTGCAATCCGACCGACCGGTCTGATTACACCCGTCCCGGCCGTCCCGGCCATGGAAAGGAACCACCGTGCGGCTGCGCTGTGCTGTGCTCGACGACTTCCAGAACGCGGCGATGGAGGCCGCCGACTGGTCGCCGCTCGCTGACGACGTGGAGGTCGTCCCCTTCACCACCCACTTCCCCGACGAGGACACCCTGACCGCCGCCCTCGCCGACTTCGACATCGTGGTCACCCTGCGCGAACGCGTCCCGTTCCCCGCCTCCCTGATCGCCCGGCTGCCCCGGCTGAGGCTGCTGATCGCCTCCGGCATGCGCAACTCGGTCATCGACTACGCCGCCGCCGAGGCGCACGGCGTCACCGTCTGCGGCACGGCCAGCTCCGCCACGCCGCCCGTCGAACTCACCTGGGCCCTGCTGCTGGGCCTCGCCCGCGGCCTCGTCGAGGAGACCAACGCGCTGCGCACCGGCGGCCCCTGGCAGAGCACCGTCGGCGCCGACCTGCACGGCAGCCGTCTCGGCCTGCTGGGCCTGGGCAAGATCGGCAGCCGGGTGGCCCGGGTCGGCCTCGCCTTCGGTATGCACGTCAGCGCCTGGAGCCAGAACCTCACCAAGGAGTACGCCGACGAGGTGGGCGTCCATCTGGCCGCGTCCAAGGAGGAGTTGCTAGCCGACAGCGACTTCGTCTCCGTCCACCTCGCCCTGAGCGACCGCACCCGGGGCCTGCTGGGCGCGCCCGAGCTGGCCCTGCTCAAGCCGACGGCGTATCTGGTCAACACCTCCCGGGCAGCCATCGTCGACCAGGCCGCCCTGCTCGCCGCGCTGCACGAGGGCCGGATCGCCGGCGCCGGAGTCGACGTCTTCGACATCGAGCCCCTCTCCGCCGACCACCCGATGCGCACGGCCCCCCGACTGCTCGCGACACCCCACCTGGGCTATGTCTCGCAGGCCAACTACGCGACGTACTACGGCCAGGCGGTGCAGGACATCCAGGCGTACCTGGCGGGTTCGCCGGTACGACGGCTGCCCTGAAGCCGCCGCGTCAGGCGCTGTCGGCACCCTCGCCGTGCGCCGCCCGCGCCGGCCTGCGGTAGATGCCGTCGCTGCGGTGCAGATGGTGCAGGTCCACCAGATAGCGCCGGAGCGTCACATGGTCGATGTCGTCACTGTCCTCGCACCAGGCGCGCAGCCTCTCATTGACCGTGCGCTCCGGGTACTCGACACCGGGCTCGAGGGTCTGCTCGGCGATATACCGCAGCACCAGCTTCTTGCGGGTCCACCGCGCGGACGCTCCCGGCGCCGGGCGGCATATCTCAGCCCGTCCGGCGTTTGAGGACGAGGCCCGTTCAGGGCCGAAGCGGGGGTCTGGGGGCGGCAGCCCCCAGGGGCGGGGGCGGTTACGCCGGGTTCGAGACCGCTGACGTCGACTCCGGGCAACCCGTTGACCGGCCAAGCCGCCGTAGGCACAGCGCACCCAGCGCCACGGCCGCGAACGCGCGTACCCGGCTCTCCTCGGCGAACAGTCGGACCAGTTGTTCCGTCGGATCGGTTGCGTCCATGGGCGGAGGCCAATTGACATCGGCGGCCGGGGGTGAGCGAATATTTCCTACGCGTACCGGTAGATCTGGGACACGTCCTCCAGATCGTCCGGCGTCACGTCCCACGGTGGCAGCCGCTCGTGTCGGGCGACGATCCGCCGGTACTGGTCGCTGCGCCGCCCGGGCGGCTTCGCCGGCAGGTAGCGGTGGTTGCGATGGCGTCGCTGCCAGCGGGACCACTGCATGTCGAGGAAGGCGTGGACCAGCCAGAAGGCGGGGTCGTTGGGGGACGCGCCGCCGAGCATGGTGCCGCCGATCCAGCGGTGCACCCGATTGTGGTTGCGCCAGGAGTCCCGGCCGCTGCCCCACCCCTCCAGCTTGTTGCGGAAGCCTTTGGAGACCGTCGAGTTCCACGGGGCGACGTCGTAGACGGGGTCGTCCATCGCGTCCTTCAGATCGGCCTTGGTGGGCAGCTTGATCGGGTCCCGGGAGCGGCCCAGGTCCCGGGTGAGGAAGTCGCCCGCCGTGACACCGGCCCGGATGGTCCAGTTGCCGGTGGCGTGGGCGAACGGCCCGGTCATCACCCGCCGGTCGCCGGGCCGCCCGTTGCCGCCGAGCAGCTCGTCGGTCCACGGCAGCGAGGTGGTCTTGCGGTCCCGGGTCCAGTCCCAGTACGGCACCGTCACCGAGTCGTCGACACGGCGCAGGGCCTCCTCCAGGTCCAGCAGGAACCTCCGGTGCCAGGGCAGGAAGGAGGGCGTCATGTGCGCGGCGCGCAGACCCCGGCTGCCGTCGCCGACGAAGTGCGCGATGTGCAGCCGTACGAACTCGTCGTACTCACCACTGCGTTTGATCTCCAGCAGCGCCTCGACGAACCGGCGCCGCTCGGTGCGCGTCAGCTTGCTCACGTTCTTACGCACGTACACCATGCTCTGTCTCCCTGTGCGAATGCCCCCCGCCGAACGGACCGGGGGCCAGGTCGCGCAACTGCTCGCGGGGCCCCAGCTCGTCGACGGCCGCGCGGGTCGCCTCCAGCGGGGTCCGGTGCCAGCCGTAGTGGTCGACCATGCTCAGCCAGGTGCCGTCGGCCCGGCGCATCAGGTGCAGCGGCCGTCCGTCCACGGTGACGTGCCAGGCGACGTCGAGGGCGCTGAGGCCGCCCTGGGAGACCGGGACGCCCCGGATGTGGCGGCCCCGGTAGGTCTCGTCGAAGGGGCTGCCGGCGCCGGGGTCCCGCGGCCGGTCGGCGGACCGCGAGGGCCGGGAAGCGGTGATGACGGGGGCCAGCGCCACGGCGGCGGAGGCGAGCAGCAGCCGTCCGGCCTCCCGCCGCGTCCACTTCCCGGGCTCGCCGCCCTCGGCAGTGTCCGGGCTCTGCGCCCCGCCCACCGAAACCCCACTCGCGCTGGTGGCCATCGCTCACTCCTCGTACGGTTCGGTGTTCGTACGAGTAGCAGTTCACAGCGGTGCGAGGTCACCACCGAAGCGCGGGGCCGGGCCGTGTCGCCCCGGGTGCAGCAATGGTCAGCTTGTCCAGAAGTCCCACCAACGGGTCAGGACCAGCATGCCGACGACGCCGATGTGCAGCACCGGGAGCACCCAGGTGAACTCGTCGAGGAAGGCCCGCACCGGGGCCGGGGCCGGCAGGAAGCGGCGACGGACGAGGAAGGACGTCACGTACCAGAACAGCGGGATCGTCGCGAGCCAGGCCAGAGCGCACCACAGGCACAGGGCGTCGATCCGGTACAGCGACTCGAACTGGAGCCAGGAGACGAACCCGATCCCGAAGAGACAGCCGGCCTCGAAGGTCAGCCAGTACCAGCGCGGGAGCACGGCCCCGGCCAGCAGGCTCACGCCGACGCAGACCACGATGCCGTAGGCCACGAGGCCGAGCATCGGATTGGGGAAGCCGAAGGCCTCGGCCTGGTCGCTCTCCATCACGCTGCCGCAGGACAGCACCGGGTTGAGACTGCAACCGGGCGTGAAGTCGGGGTCCTCGAGCAGCTTGAACTTGTCGAGGGTGACGACCCAGGATGCCACAAGACCGGCCGCCCCGCAGACCACCAGCAGCACGGCGAACGCCCGGCCGCCACCCGCGCGTGAGTCAGGAACCACCGCGCGACCTTATCGACGGCCCGGAGCGCACCCCGCCGCCCTCTCACCCGACCGGCCGACGGCACCCGGCCCGGCCGCCCGAACGGGGGAGCCCGGTGCCGCCGTCAGCGATAGACCCGGAGATGGCCGACGTCGAAGGTGATCGGCTCCGGCCCGCAGGGAGCCGGGTGATGCTCGCCGGCGCTCAGCGACAGGTTGAGGATCAGGTACGCCGACCAGCGCGGGCCGACGCCGGTGTCGTCGCGGAAGACGCACTCGCCGTTGACGTACCACTCGACGCTGCGCGCGCCGTAGCGGGTGCCGAGGGTCACCCACCGGCCCGGGGCGATCGCGCGGTCGTCGGTGAAGTACGTCGCGGCGGTGTTGACGTGGTTGGACAGCTCCAGCAGATGCGGGTTGTCCGGGTGGTACTCGAAGGTGTCGACCTCGTTCTCGCCGTCCTTCCAGGTCCACAGCGCCGGCCACGCCCCCGTCCCGGAGGGGAGCCTGACGCGGGTCTCGATGAAGTCCCCGGTCCGCACCCGGAATTCCTCGTCGGAGTACTCGGTGGTGAGCAGGCCGGTGCGCCAGGCCGGCCGGCCGTTCTCGAGGGTGCGGCCGGCCGGGGTGGCGGTGAAGGTGGCCACCCCGTCCGCGACCGTCACACAGCCGGGGTCGAGCCAGTCGAGCTTGTTGTCGTCCGGGTTGTGGTCGCAGTGGCTGAAGGCGCTGGTGCGGTCGCCGACCCATCTGGTGCCCCAGGCGATCGGGGCGTCGAACTCCTCCGCCCAGATGGGCGATGCGCCGGGAGCGGGGGCCGGGGCCGTGGTCGGCTTGAATTCATCGCCGCCGGTGAACATGTCGATGAGGGCACTGAATTTCATATTTCCGATCATGCGCCGATCCCTCTGAATGCCCCCGCACATTGCATTCTTCACCCCAGTGACTTTCATGCGTATGGAGTAACACGTCGCTTTTGCAGTGCCGATGGACTGCTATGTTCTCCAACCGTTGGATCAGAGGTACTTTCAAGCGAGGTGAATCATGAAGAAGGCAGTTTTCACCACTGCGGCGTTGGCGATCGGTGCGGGTCTTGTGGGTGGGTCGGCGGCCGCCGCATCGGCCGCCGACGGCAGTTCGGGGCTCGGCCCGCTCGGGCTCATGTCCCCGACCAAGGTGAGCCCGGCGGTCGTGCCGGCGGCGGATGTCGTGACGGGGCTGGCCCGCGACGGTGGGATCACCAAGGGCAGCGCGTTCGACAAGAAGAGCCCGGGGCAGCCGATGTCCGGCATCTACCTGGACGGCATGGATCCGGACGCCGTCAAGAAGCCCACCATTCCGGTGAAGAACCCGGCCGGCAGCGGCTCCGTCCAGGTCCGCCCGCTGAAGGCGCCGACCGCCGCCGGACTCGGCACCCTGCTGCCCAACAAGTGACGACCCGGCAGCCTTACGAGTCGGCCGTACCGGTGAAAGCCGGCCCCGGAATGTCGGGACTCTGATCCGGTTCTCGGCGGCCGGAGACCGCCGGCAGGCCCGGACGCTGGATCCGGACCCGCAGTTTCCAGCTCCGCACCCGGCGGGCCCACAAGCCCACCGGCACCGTGAACCACCGTCCGGCCCACCGGCCCTCCCCTCGCCGGTGGGCCGGACGCATGTGGACGGCCGTACCGGCCGGAATCCATTCGGCCCGACCGGCCGTACATTTCCGCGCGTTGCGCCATCCGATGGAATCTGCCCGTGTTTGAATGTTTCCGCCGTGACTTATGCATGCATATACGGGTTTCCTTTTCGTAAGCGTGCGCAACCGTGAATTCAGGAAGGAACCAAGTTGCCCAAGAAGTTCGCGGTCATCACGGCCCTCGCCCTCAGCACCGTCGTCGCCGGCGCGGGCATGGCCTCTGCTGGTGAGTACGACGGCAACGGCAAGACCACCACCGTGAAGGGTGGCGACGGCTTCTCGGCGTCCCCGGTCGTCGTGAACGCCCCCCAGCAGGGCGTCCTCATCGTCAACGGCACCCTCGTCGACGGTCGCTGCCTCGCCCCGTGGTCCAACGGATCCGTCCTCGGCGGCGTCGCCGCGCCGAACTCGAAGTACGCCGCCTGCAACACGGCCCAGGTCGAGCAGGGGCGGAACTCCGTCCACAGGGGCGGGATCTTCTTCTGACCCTGCTCCGAGCAGTTCGCAGCAGGTGAATCACCCCAAACACGCCACCCGGAAAGGCGCAATCCATGCGTAAGAAGGTTACGGCCATCTCCGCCCTCGCCGCCGGCATCGCCCTCGCGACCGGGGGCACCGCCACGGCCGACAGCGACACCACCACCGTCAAGGGCGGCAGCGGCTTCTCGGCATCCCCGGTCGTCGTGAACGAACCGCAGCAGGGCGTTCTCATCGTCAACGGCACCGTCGCCGACCTCCGCTGTGCCGTGCCGTGGTCGAACGGCGCCGTGCTCGGCGGCACCGTGGCATCCAACTCGCACTACGCCTCCTGCAACACCGACAAGATCGAGCAGGGGCGGAACGCCATTCACAGGGGCGGCCTGTTCTTCTGACCCCTGCTTCGAGCAATTCGCAGCAGGTGAATCACCCAAACGCAGCCCGGAAAGGCTCAACTCATGCGTAACAAGGTTACGGCCATCTCCGCCCTCGCCGCGGGCATCGTCCTGGCGACCGGGGGCACCGCCGCGGCCGACAGCGACACCACCACCGTCAAGGGCGGCAGCGGCTTCTCGGCGGCTCCGGTCGTCGTGAACGAACCGCAGCAGGGCATCGCCGTCGTCAACGGCGCCGTCCTGGACGCCCGCTGCCTCGCTCCGTGGTCGAACGGCGCCGTCCTGGCCGGCACCGTGGCCCCGAACTCGAAGTACGCCTCCTGCAACACCGCCAAGATCGAGCAGGGGCGGGGCGCGCTGCACACCGGCGGCCTCTTCTTCTGAGCAGTGCTTCATCCGATGGCGGGCCGCCGGGATTCCGGCGGCCCGCCATCGGTGTTCGCACCCGTCCATGCAAAGCCGTGGGCCCTGTCCGCATCGGCAGAGCGGACAGGGCCCACGGTTTTTATGAAGCGCCGGCAAGGAGGAAAAAGCGCCCATTCACAGGGACCAACGGCCGCACCGCGCCCGTGGTCACCCCGAATCGTCCGTTCGGCCCAACGGCCCACGAAAATCACACCCCGTCACACATGGTCATACATACCGAAGGGCCGACTCCGAGAATTCGGAGCCGGCCCCGGTCATCGAGCCGATGGGCGACGAAGTCACCTGTTGAGCGGAAGGCCGCCGAGCAGCCGGCCGTCGACGGGGTTGGGCAGGGTGCCGCCGAAGACCGGGGTCTTCACCACGCCCTGCTCGTTGACGCCCTTCTTCACGTTGTCCGCCGTGCGCTTCACGTTGTTGCCCACGTAGCCGGTCGGCACCTTGGCGGCGGTGGGGAGGCTGCGGGCCACCGTCTTACCGTTCTCTACGAGGCCGTGCCCCGGCATCTCCACCGCGGAGGCGGGAACACCGGCGCCGGCAATGGCAAGGGAGCCGGCGACGACGGCAGCAGCCTTCAGGTTCTTCATCGTGTTCCTTTCCAGGTAACTCCGGTCTTGATTCTCCTGGGCTAACGAGAGGGGCACCTTCCGGGAAACTCTGCGGCCGTCAAGTTCCAGGAACTCATACGAAAAGACCCGTTGTGCCGACCGCGGCCGGCACAACGGGTCGTGAGGATCGGCGGCTGCTTCGCCTCAGGCACCGGTCCCGGTATCAGCCGCGGCCGGTCAGCGGCGCCAGGAGGCTCAAGAGGGCCTGGAGCAGGCCGCCCGCCGAGGTCTCCACCTCCTTCTCGGTCGCACTGTCGGCGTCGTCGGCGTCCTCGGCCTCATCGGCGCCGTCGGCCTCGAGCACGCCCAGCAGGGCGTCGAGCGCCTGGCCGAGGCCGTCGAGCAGGCCGCCGACGAGGTTCGGCGACGCAGTGGTCGGCGTCGTGGTCGGCGTAGTGGTCGCCCCGGCCTCGGCGAGCACTTCCTTCCTGATCTCCTCGGCCTCCTTCCTGGCCGCCTCGATCTCCTCCTTGGCCTCCGCGATGGCGTCCGCACGGGCCTCTTCGGCCTCCTTGCGGGCCTGTTCCGCTTCCTTCCTGGCCTGTGCGACGGCCTCCTTCGCCTCGTCGGCCAGTTCCTTCAGTTCCGCGTCGGTCAGCGGGTCGTCGTCCGCCCTGAGCGCGCGGTTCAGCAGATCGGTCACCGGGGTCACGGTGCCGAGGCCGGCCAGCGCCTGGGCCTGGGTGTCGGTGGGTGCGGAGTCGGGCGAGGCCGCGAGCGCCGGCGCCGCGGTCCCCAGGAAGAGTGCCGCGCACAGGGCCGATGTCGCGATGTGCCGGAATTTCGGTGCAGGCATGACGTTCCCCTCGGGCGAGTAGAGCGAATGTCGGATCGTGCGATCACCGTTAAACCGGCTCGGCGCGCTCGCAACCGATCGCCTGCATCTGGCCGCGCGGAACCACACCCCACGCCGACTCCGAACGGGTGGTCCCGCGCGGGAAACAAGTCGGAAGACGCCGCCGTTCCCACACTGTTGACCGGATTGAAGATAAATATGGATAAGTGGCTGAAGCCGGTTGAACCGAGGCCCCTCCCGAACAGGTGCGGGATCTTATCCCGGGAACGCGCGCCACACATCGTGCAACTGGTTCGGACTCATTTCTCTCGGACTCATCTCTTCGGACTCATCTCTTCGGACTCATTCCATCGGAAGGGCAGCCTCGGTCATGCGCATCGCGCCGCACATCCTGCATGTCGCCCAGCCGGTCGAGGGCGGTGTCGCGCGGGTCGTGACGGACCTGGCCGCGGCACAACTGGCCACGGGACTACGGGTGACCGTGGCCTGTCCTCGGGGCGGCACGCTCGGGTACGACCTGCGCGAGCTGGGCTGCCGGGTGGTGCGCTGGGACGCTACCCGCTCCCCCGGGCACCGGCTCTGGGGCGAGGTGCGGCGGTTGGCGTGGCTGGTGCGCGAGGTGCGGCCGGACCTGGTGCACGCGCACAGCGCCAAGGCGGGGCTCGCGGCCCGGCTCGCGGTGCGCGGGGGCCTGCCGACCGTCTATCAGCCGCACGCCTGGTCGTTCGAGGCCGCGCACGGAGCCCTCGCTCGGCTGGCGCTGGACTGGGAGCGGTACGGGGCGCGCTGGGCGACGCGGGTGCTGTGCGTGAGCCAGGCCGAGCGGCGTACCGGGCACCGGTCCGGCATCTGTGCCCGGTGGCATGTGGTCCCCAACGGGGTGGACACCGGCCGGTTCCGGCCGGAGGGCGACACGGCGCCGTCCGGGACGGGGCCGCTGGTGGTGTGCGTGGGCCGGCTGTGCCGCCAGAAGGGGCAGGACGTGCTGCTGCGGGCCTGGCCCGAGGTGGAGCGGCAGGTGGCCGGGGCGCGGCTGGTGCTGGTCGGCGACGGTCCGGACGCGAGAAAGCTGCGGGCGATCGCGCCCGCGTCGGTGAAGTTCGCCGGTGCGACGTCGGACGCCGCCCCCTGGTACCGGGCCGCCGACCTCGTGGTCCTGCCGTCCCGCTGGGAGGGCATGGCGCTGGCCCCGCTGGAGGCGATGGCGTGCGCCCGGCCGGTCGTCGTCACCGACGTGAACGGGGCGCGCGAGAGCCTTCCGGCCGACCATCCGCCGTCCTGCCTGGTGCCGCCGGAGAACCCCGGCGCGCTGGCGCGGGCGCTCACGGAACTGCTGCGGGACGAGCCGCTGCGCACGGCGCTCGGCGCACAGGGCCGTACCCATGTGCTCCGCTCCCACGATCTGCGGCAGACCACGGACGCGGTGACTGACGTGTACCGCGAGTTGCTCGGCCTCGGCACGGCGCAGCCCGGCGGACCCGACGAGGGCAGGAAGTGCATCACCACATGACCGCGGAAAGCACCGTTGCCTCACCGGCGGGTCCGCAGCGGACGCCCCAGGGCCCCGCCTTCGTCCTCGCCCCGCGCGGCCGGGCCGCGGTCGGACGCCGACACCCCGGGCGCGGAAGGCGCCGTCCGCGCCGCACCGCCCGGCCGGCGCTGTGGCTCGCCGACGGCGGCGCCGCCCTGCTGGGCGCGCTGCTGCTGCCCGCGCCGCACCGGTATCCGCTGGTCGTCGTCCTGCTGGTGCTCGGCGTGCTGGGGCTGAACCGGCGGGCGTGGCTGTACGACACCTCCGCCGTGCCCGGCGCGCTCGACGAACTGCCCGCCGTCTGCGGCCGGATCGCCGTCGTCTGGGCCGCCATGGCCGCGTTCTCCCCGCTGCGCTCGCTCCCGCCGGCCGTGCTGGTCACCGCCGTCGCGGTGCACTGCGCGGCGGCCTGCGCGGGCCGTGCGGCGGTGCACGCCCTACGGCGCCGGGCCCTGCGGCGCCGGCCCTGTCCCGCCCTGGTGGTGGGCCCCCTCGCGGTGACCCGGCGGGTGGCGGCCGCGCTGCTGCGCCGGCCGGACTGCGGGGTGCGGCCGGTGGGCCTCGTCGCCGACGACCTCGAGGTGCTCGGCGAGGCCGACGGTGAGCCGGGGCTGCCGGTGCTCGCCACCGTGCAGGAGGCCCGGCGGGCGCTGATCCAGAACGGTGTGGGCACCGTGCTCGTGGTGGGGGCCGCCACCCGGGTGGAGAAGGCCGCCATGCTGAGCGGGCTGGCCGCGTACGGCTGTGTGCTGTGGGAGCTGGACGCGGACCCGCCGTCGTACGGCATGGACAGGCGCCGTCGGGGGGCGGGGCATCTGGCCGGCTTCTCGCGCAGGCCGCTGCGGCCGCAGGGCCGGCGGCTCGGTGGTGTGGGCAAGCGGGTGCTCGACGTGGTGCTCTCCGGCTCGCTGCTGGTGCTGGCCGGGCCGGTGCTGCTGGTGTGCGCGCTCGTGCTGCGGGTGATGGACGGGCCCGGCGTGGTGTTCCGCCAGGAGCGGATCGGCAGGGACGGGCGGCCGTTCACGATGCTGAAGCTGCGCACCCACCGGCCCGCCAGCGCGCACGAGGCGGCGACCCGCTGGAGCGTGGCCGACGACCAGGACATGAGCCGTTTCTGCCACTTCCTGCGCCGCACCTCGCTGGACGAGCTGCTGCAGCTGTGGAACGTCTTCCGCGGCGACATGAGCCTGGTCGGGCCGCGGCCCGAACGGCCCTATTTCGTCGCCCAGTTCAGCCAGGCCCATCCGGGCTATCCGGCCCGGCACCGGATGCGGACCGGGATCACCGGGCTCGCGCAGATCCACGGGCTGCGCGGTGACACCTCGATCGAGGACCGGTGCCGCTACGACAACGCCTACATCGACAACTGGTCGCTGTGGCAGGACGTCTGCATCCTGCTGCGCACGGCGGCCCAGTTCGTCCGGCCGACGGGGAGCTGAGCACCGGTGAGCACTTCTACGGCGGCACCGCCCCGGCTCGCACCACCGCGGCCGGCGCCGCGCCGGGTCCGCTCGGTCCTGCCGCTGCCGCCGCTCCTGCCGGTCCTGCCGATCGTGTTCGTGGTCGTCCTGCTGGGGCTGCCCGTCGCACCGGGCAGTACCGCGACCGTGGCCGACGCCGGCTCGGGGCTCCTGGTGCTGTGGGCCGTCGTGTACACCGCGCTGCGGGCGCGGCGACCGCTGACGCGGACCGCGGCGTTCGTGCTCGGGCTGCCCGTGGTGGGCATCGCGGTCGCCGCGGTGGGGGCGGTGACCTTTGGGGACACGCTCACCGGGCTGGCCCGCTATCTGCAGGTGTTCGTGCTCGTGCCGCTGTCGGTGCTGCTGCTGGTGCGCGACCGGCGCGGCGCCCGGCTGGTGCTGTGGTCGGTGGTCGGCCTCGCGCTGTGGCAGGGCGCGATCGGGGTGAAGCAGTACCTCACCGCGACCGGGGCGTCGTATCAGGGGGCGAACATCCGGGCGGTGGGCACGTTCGGGCCGTCCGACGTGATGGGGATGGCGAGCGTCGTGGGGCTGGGAGTGGTGGCCGCGGTGGCCCTCGCGCTGGGGTCCGGAGCGCGGGAGTGGCGGCAGCGGGTCGTGGCGGCCGGGTGTGCGGTGGTCATGCTGGTGCCGATCGCGCTGTCCTTCAGCCGGAGCGCCTGGATCTCCACGGTGGTGACCTGCGGGGTGCTGTTGCTGCTGGTCGGGGCGCGGCGGGCGGTGAAGGTGGGCGCCGCGGCGGTGGCGGCGGCGGTGGTGCTGGTGGGCGGGTTCGGGGTGGGCGCGACGGCGCTGCAGGAGCGGCTGACCAGCATCACCCAGGTGACCGGCGCGCCGGACCAGTCGGTCGTCGACCGGTACACCATGTGGGCGGCGGCCGTCGACATGTGGCGCGAGCACCCGGTGACCGGGGTGGGCCTGAAGGGCTTTCCGGCGTACCGGGACGGTCATGCCTCGTTCGCGCTGTCGTCGGGCAGCGACACGGAGGGGGCGGGCCAGGCCTACCGGCGCCAGCCGCTGCTCTCCCCGCACAACATGTATCTGCTGCTGCTCAGCGAGCAGGGCCTGCTGGGCGTGGTCACGGTCGCGGGGAGCTGGCTCGCCCTGCTGGTGTGCGCGCTGCGCCGGCTGCGGCGCGGCGCCGGGCCCGCCCGGGACTGCGCGCTCGGCGCCTGCGGCCTGCTGATCTGGCAGCTCGCCAACTTCCTGTACGGCGACATCGGCGGCCCCTCCACGACCCTGACGGCCGTCTGCTTCGGCCTCGCGGCCTGGTGGGCCCTGGCGGACGACGAGAGGCCCGCCCCGACCACGGAACCGGCCCGGCGATGAGCCGCGGCCCGATGCCGACCGGGAGCGCCCCGGACCCGACGACCACCGACAGGGCCGCCGCGCTCGTGGCCGCCGACGACACCCTCGCCCGCGCGACCGGCACGATCGGCCCCCTGCCGCCCACCCCTGGCACCCCTTCCAGCCGGTTCCTCGCGCGCGCGACCCTGCTCTCCGCCGCGCTGTCGATGGCCGGGGCGCTGCTCGGGCTCGGGCGGGATCAGGCGTTGGCGCATCTCTTCGGCGCGGGGGCCGAGACCGATGCGTTTCTGGTGGCCTGGACGGTGCCCGAGATGGCGTCGACGCTGTTGATCGAGGACGGCATGGCGTTCGTGCTGGTGCCCGCGTTCAGCCTGGCGCTGGCCCGGCGGGCGCGCGGCGTCGGATCCCCCGACCCGGTGCGGGCCCTGGTCGCCGCCTCGCTGCCGCGGCTGTTCCTGGCCCTCGCCGCCGCGGCCGCCGTGCTCGCGGCCGGGGCGCCGCTGCTGGTCTCCGCGCTCGCGCCCGGCCTGAGCGACCCGTCGCTCGCCGTGTCCTGCACCCGGCTGACCGCGACCTGTGTGCTGAGCTTCGGGCTGGCCGGGTACTGCAGCGCGGTGCTTCGGGCCCACCGCAGCTATCTCGCCCCGGGCGCCATCTACATCGCGTACAACGCCGCGATCATCACCGCGATGTTCACCCTCGCCGCGCGCTGGGGCGTACGGTCCGCCGCCGCCGGTGTCGCGGCCGGCGGGTGCCTCATGGCCGCCATGCAGGCACCGTCCCTGTGGCGGCGCGTCGCCGGGCGACCGAGGCGGCAGTCGGTCGTCGCGCACGGGTGCGCGGGGGACGGTGGCCGGACGGTCGCGCACGGGTACGCGGGAGACGGTGACCGGACAGTCGCCCACGGGTACGCGAGGGACGGTGGCCGGACGGTCGCGCACGGGTTCGCGGGAGACAGTGGCCGGGCGTTCGTGGTTGGGCTCGTCGGCGCGGTGCTGCTGTTCGCGCTGTGCCGGCAGTCGCAGGTCCTCATCGAGCGGTACTTCGCCTCCGGGCTGCCCGCCGGGGCCATCTCGCACCTCAACTACGCGCAGAAGATCGCCCAGTTGCCGATGTCGCTGGCGATGATGGTGTGCGTCGTCACCTTCCCGGTGGTGGCGCGGGCCATCGCCGAGGGCGACACCCGGCGGGCCAGGGAGCGGGTCGAGCGGGATCTGCAGCTGATGGCCTGCCTGGTCCTGCTCGGCGCCGCCGTGGTCGTGGCCTGCGCGCCGCACCTCGTCCAACTGCTGTTCCAGCGCGGCGCGTTCACCGCCGAGGACACCGCCGCCACGGCCGCCGTGATGCGGGTGTACGCGCTCGGGCTGCTCGGGCACACGCTGGTGGGGGCGCTCGTGCGGTCGTACTTCTCGGCGGGCCGCACCACCTGGTTCCCGCTCGGCGCGATGGGCGCGGGCGCGCTGGCCACCGTCGTCGGCGGCGCCTGGGCCGTGGACCCGTGGGGGGCGCGCGGCATCGCCGCGGCCAACGCGGCCGGCATCACCCTCACCGCGCTGCTCCTGCTGCTCGGGCTGGGTCCGCGCACCGTGCCCGTGCGCGTCGGCCACCTGGCAGGCGCACTGCTGCGGCCGGTGCTCGCGGCCGTGTGCGCGACCGGTGCCGGGCTGCTCTGCCCGGGGCCGTCCGGCTCGCCCGCGGCGTCCCTCGCCGCCCGCTGTACGTGCGTGACCGCCGTCTTCCTGCTGCTGGCCTGGCTCCTGGACGCGGCAGGCGCCCGGTCCCTCCTGCTGTCCGTCACGCACTCCGTCCGTAGCTCCGTCACACGAAAGCTTCGCCATGGTCGCTGACATCTTTGCCGCGCCGCGCGCGGCCGAACCCGATCCCCGATCAATCACCGGGGGACGCCCGAGGCGGCGGCCCGCCGCCTGGGTGGCCATGTACCACTCCGTCTCCAACTGCCCCGAAGACCCGCACGACATCACCGTCACCCCCGGCCGCCTGGAGCGCCAGCTCGCCTGGCTGTCCCACCGCGGGCTGCGCGGGGTCAGCGTCCGGGAGCTGCTCGCGGCGCGCGCCCGTGGCCAGGAGCGCGGCCTGGTGGGGCTGACCTTCGACGACGGGTACGCCGACTTCGTCACCACCGCCCTGCCGGTGCTGCACCGCTGGCGCTGCACGGCGACCGTGTTCGTGCTGCCGGGCCGGCTCGGCGGCGAGAACTCCTGGGAGTCGTCGGGCCCGCGCAAGCCGCTGCTCGACGCCGACGGCATCCGCGGTGCCGAGGCCGCCGGCATGGAGATCGCCTCGCACGGCCTGACCCACGTCGACCTGACCGAGGCCGACGACCGGGCCCTGCACCGCGAGGTCACCGAGAGCCGGCGCCTGCTGGCCGGCCTCACCGGCGGCAACGTCGAGGGCTTCTGCTACCCGTACGGCGTCCTCGACGAGCGCACCGTCGACGCCGTACGCCGCGCCGGCTACCGCTACGCCTGCGCGATCACCCCCGGCCCGGCCGGCTCCGGCGACTTCGCGCTGCCCCGCATCCACCTCGGGCAGGCGGACCACGCGCTGCGGCTCGAGCTGAAGCGACGACTGGCCCGCGCCCACGGCCGCGCTCTGGAGGCCGAGTGAAAGCCCTGCACGTCATCACCGGCCTCGGCGTGGGCGGCGCCGAACAGCAGTTGCGGCTGTTGCTGCGTCACCTGCCCGCGCAGTGCGACGTGGTGACCCTGACCAACCCCGGCCCGGTCGCCGCGGGCCTGACCGCCGACGGTGTCGAGGTCACCCACCTCGGGATGACCGGCAACCGCGACGTGGGCGTACTCCCCCGCCTCACCCGGCTGATCCGCGCCGGCGGCTACGACCTGGTGCACACCCATCTGTACCGGGCCTGCCTCTACGGCCGGATCGCCGCGCGGCTCGCGGGAGTCGAGGCCGTCGTGGCCACCGAGCACTCGATCGGCGCCACCCGGCTGGAGGGCCGGCCGCACAGCGCCGGGGTGCGCGGGCTGTACCTGGCCGGCGAGCGCCTCGGCCGCACCACGGTGGCGGTCTCGCCGACGGTCGCCGAACATCTGCGGCACTGGGGCGTGCCCGGGCAGCGCATCCGGGTCATCCCGAACGGCATCGAGGCGCCCCGGTTCCGCTACGACGAGGCGGGCCGCAAGGAGGCCCGGGCGTTCCACGGGCTGCCCGAGGAGGCGTACGTCGTCGGCGGCGTCGGGCGCCTCGCGCCGGGCAAGCGCTTCGACCTGCTGGTGCAGGCGCTGGCCCTGCTGCCCCTGGACGTGTGGCTGCTGCTGGTCGGCGGCGGGCCCGAGGCGGACGTGCTGCGGCGCACCGCCCGGGATCTCGGGGTCGCGGACCGGGTGGTGCTGGCCGGCGAGCGGCCGTATCTGCCCGACTCCCGCGACGACGCGCCTGACCTGGTGGCCCTGCTGTCCGCGATGGACGTGCTCGCCTCGCCGTCGCCGGAGGAGTCCTTCGGGCTGGCCGTGGTGGAGGCGCTCGCGGCCGGGCTGCCGGTGCTGTACGCGAGCTGCCCCGCCGTCGAGGACCTGGCGACGGACGCCGCGCCCGGTGCCCGGCGCGTCACGGGCGGCGCCGGGGCGTACGCGCGGGAAGTGCTGCGGCTGCGGGCGGCGGGACCGGGTGAGCGCACCGTCCCGGACGTGGTGCACCGCTACGACATCGCGCGCACCGCCCGGCAGCTGATGGATCTGTACACGGCCACGGTGGCCGGATCGAACCCGGAAGTGAGTTCCTCATGACAGACAACCCCGCTCCCGCTGAGCACGACCGGCCGTCCGAACGGGGACGCACCTCGTCCAGGTGGCTGCCCTCGTGGTGGTGGCTGCCGGCCGGCGCGCTGATCGGTGCCGTGGCCGGCGGCGCCTACGGACAGTTGCGGCCGCCGGAGTACACGGCGACGAGTTCCGTCGTCGCGGTGCCCAACGGCAGTACCGGCGCCGACGCGCTCGGCTTCGCGCAGGCGTACGGCCGGATGGCCACGCAGCTCGCGGTGCTCGGGGACGCGCAGATGTCGGCGGGCGTGCCGGTGTCGACGCTGCGCGACAGCGTGACGGTCGCCACCTCGCCGGACGCGCCGATGGTCGCGGTCTCGGCGACCTCGACGAGCCCGGCCCAGGCCGTCGACATCGCCAACGCCGTCTCCCACGCGCTGCTCTCGCACGCGGACCGGACCAAGGACGACACCGGCATCAAGCTGGAGCGCCTGTCCCGGGCCCTGAAGCCCACCGAGCCGTCGTCGGCGTCCCCGGCGCTGACCGCGCTGGTGGGGCTGAGCGCCGGCGGTCTGCTGGGCGGCCTCACGCTGCTGGCCCGGCCGCGGCGGACCGAGCCGGACGGCGGCGACCCGAGCCGTGCGTCGGTGCCCGGTCCGGCGGGCGCCGCCGACACCCACGGGACGCTTGGATGACCGCGTCCCACGAACGCACGCTGTCGGTGGAGGTGTGCACCGACGGGCGCGCCTTCGCCGAGCTGGCCGGGGACTGGGAGCGCCTGTACCGGGCGTGTCCCTCCGCCACGCCCTTCCAGAGCCATGCCTGGCTGCACTCGTGGTGGCTGTCGTACGGCAGCCCCGGCGCGCTGCGGCTCGTCCTGGTGCGCCGGGGCGGTGAACTGGTGGCGGCGGCACCGCTGATGCGGGTGCGCCGTCCGCTGCCGGCGCTGGTGCCGATCGGCGGCGAGATCACCGACTTCTGCGATGTGCTGGTCGACGAGGCGGTGGGCGTGGCGGGCGCCGCGGCGCTGGCGGATGCCATGGGCGACCTGGCCCGCACCGCCCTGGTCGACTTCGGTGAGGTGCGGCCGGGCGGGGCGATGGAGCGGGTCTATCTCTGCTGGCGCGGCCCGCGGCGGCGGATGCGGGACTCGGTGTGCCTGAACCTGCCGGCCGTGCCGATGAAGGAGCTGGTCGGGCGGCTGCCGGTGACCCGGGCCGGGCGGGTCCGCCGCAAGGTGAACCAGCTCGGCCGGCTCGGCCTGGAGTGGCGCGTGGTGGGTCACGGTCATGACGAGACCGAGGCCGCGCTGCGCCGGCTCCTCGAACTGCACCGGCTGCAGTGGGAGGGCAGACGGGTCTCGCCGGAGCATCTGCGGCCGCGGTTCCTGGAGCACCTGGTCCGGGCGGCGGTGCCGCTGGCCCGCACCGGCCGGGCCGTGACGACGGAGTTCGTGTGCGAGGGCACGGTGGTGGCGGTCAACATCATGCTGCTGTCCGGGACCATGGCGGGCATGTACATGTACGGCTTCCATCCGCAACTGCGGGACCGCAAGGTGGACATCGCGGCGATGCTGCTGCACGCGGCCACCGGTCACCTGGAGGCCGACGAGTTCCTGGCGTCCGGCGAGGTGCGGACGCTGAGCATGCTGCGCGGCGCCGAGCCGTACAAGTACCGCTGGTGCCCCGACACGGCCGTCAACCAGCGCTTCCTGCTGGCCCGGCGCCGCACCCGCCCGCTGCTGGCGGCGGCCGCCGCCGGGGACGCCGCCCGGCGGCGGGCCAAGAAACTCCTGCGCAAGGACGCCACCGGCCCCGCGCTCACCGAGGGCGCTCCGCCCGCTGCGCACAGCGGCTGAGCTTGCCGCCGATCCAGTGCTCCCGCCACTTCTGGAGGTCGACCGGCGTGCAGTCGGGCAGCTTGGAGGAAGGGGGCGAGGACAGGGGCGTGGACAGCAGCACGCGGTACAGGGCGGAGGCGCGGGGGTTGTCGGAGCACAGCCACACGCCGTGCGGGCAGTAGTCGGTGATGGTGTGGTACAGCGGCTTGTGCTCGTCCATCCAGGCGAGCATGCGCAGCATGTACGTGATGTTGTCGCCGTTGCGGAACAGGCCCCACTCGGGATACGAGATCGGCTTGCCGTGCCTCCGCGCGAAGTCCACGTGGTGCCTGAGGCCGTAGGGCTCGGACACCTGCTGGTCGAAGGTGAGGCCGCGCGGCTGGTCGTAGGCGTCCATGCCGATGATGTCGACGACGTCGTCGCCGGGGTAGCACTCCGGCCAGGGAATCGCGTCCATGCCCCGGCTGGGCGCGAAGTCGAAGCGGAACCGCTGCCCGTCGACCGAGCGCATCACCTTCACGATGCGCCGCCAGTACCGCTTCCAGGCGTCCGGATCGGGGCCGCAGCGGTGGGTGTAGGTGATGCCGTTCATCTCCCAGCCGAGCACGATGACCGTGTCCGGCACGCCCAGGTCGACCAGCCGCTCGGCCAGCACCTCGAAGTGCTCGTCGAACTCGCCGCCCGCGGCGCGCCGCAGCAGGGTGCGGACGGTGGCGTCCGGGACGTTCGCCTCGTTGTGCTCCATCATGGGCACGTTCAGCACGAGCATCCGGTCGTCCTTGGCGCGCCGCCAGGCGGCCCAGCTGTCGAGGAAGTCGTGCCCGCCCTCGATGTTGTGCCACCGGTCCCCCGGCAGATAGGTGTGCCCCACGCGCGGCTCCTGCCCGCCCAGCCAGCGGGTGAGTTCCTTCATGCGCCGCACTCCGGCGGGCCCGTAGTGCAGATACGCGCCGAACGCGGGCCGGTGGGCGGCCACGCCCTGCGGGGAGTGCGCGCCGCCGGGAGGTGACGGGGAAGCCGTGGGCGCGGGGGGTCGTGGGTCGGGCCCGGATGCGGGGCCGGCCGCGAAGGCCGTGCCCGGAGCGAGGGCCGCCGTGACGACCACCGCCGAGGCGATGAGGAACGCCGGCCCTCCGGGGGCGGGCCGGCGGCGACGGTCCGGTGCGGCCATGCGTCCTCCTCGGTGGCGGCGGCTCCTCTCACTTCGCTAAGTGATACGTAGTCACATCCGCGTCGGCCGCACCATCCGAGCGCGCCCGAACGGGCCTCAGTCGCCGGCGCCCCGGACGATCGGCTCCAGGGGCTCAAGGGGCTCCAGCGGCTCGATCGGAAGGCCGGGATACCCCGGGTAGCCGCCCTCGCTCACGACATAGGTGCAGTTGGTGTACGTGTATCCGGGCTCGATGCTCATGCCGTCGGCCTTGTTCGTCACGTCCTCCGCGTCCTCGTCGGCGTACTTGATGAGGGTGTCGTACTTGCCGGCGGGGAGGTTGAGGTGGTTGGTCGGGTAGTCGATGCCGCTGTTCGAGCAGGCGGCGCTCCTGGCGTTCGACTCGCTGGAGTACTTGGTGCATTCGGCGCACGCCGGGAGGTAGACGCTGCCGGTGACCGGGCCGGTGTAGAGGAACTCGACCGCGGTCGGGGCGTCGTTGCTGATCTCCATGGGCATCTTGGCGCCGCCCGGGCCGCGGGACGGCGGCAGCTTGCGGCCCGCCTGGGGCCGTTCCTCGGCGATCTCCGCGGCGATGGCGATCTGCCGGGCGCGCTTGGCGTTCTTGTTGTCCTCGTACTCGTCGGCGAAGTCGTTGAGCGTCTCGGCCGCCGCGCCGAACTTGCCGTCCTCGAACTCGTCCACCCCGCAGGCGTAGGCGGCGGACTCCACCGCGTCGACGGCGTCCGAGCGCAGCCCGTCGCCGGGGCTGCCCGCGGGCAGGTCGACCATGGTCTGGCTGATGGCCCGCAGTTCCTCGCCGGCCGGGCAGGGGTCGTCGCCCTTCAGCGCCCCGGCCTGCTTCGCGATCTCCGCGCTGACGGCCGGTCCGACCTTGGCGGCCTGCGCCGAGTCGGGGAACGTGCGCAGCAGGTCGGCCAGCGCACCGCCGTTCGCCTCCGCCTCGGTCACGGCGTCGGAGCCGAGGTTGGCGATGCCGCACTCGTAGAGCGAGGTGGCCAGGGGCTGCTCGGGCCGGTCGGCGAGAGGGCCGAGCCGCTTGGCGCCCATCGTGTCGGGCAGCTTCCACAGATACCGCAGCGGCTCCAGGGCCTCGCAGTACTCCTTCTCGCGGTACGGCGCGGAGACCGTGTCGTAGAACCGGTCGAGGCGGTCGGGGATGCGCTGGGCGGCCCGGCTGCCGGGGTGGTCGTCGCCGAGCGCACGGTAGGCCTTGAGTGCCCGCTCGTAGTCGTCCTTGCCCTCGGCGAAACCGTCCCGCTGCGAGGCGGCGGTGACCAGCCGGTCCGTCTTGGCGAGCCGGTCGAGCAGCATCTGCTGGTACGCCTCTTCCCGCGCCGCCTCGTACCCCATCGCCCCTCCGGCCGGCACGACGAGCAGCACGAGCCCGAGCCCGGCGGCGACCGTCGACCGCCACGGCAACGTCAGCCGCGTACGCCGGGCCAGCCACGCCCCGTGCCCCGCGGCCCCCACCAGCACCAGGGCGTACGCCCACACCGCCCCGTCCGGCAGCCCGTCGGGCTGTGCGGGCAACGCGGCCACCAGCAGCCACCCGGTGGCGACCCAGCACAGCGCGGCCTGCGCCCACCGCCGCAGGAACACGTACCCGAGACCGAGCCCGCTGAGATTGAACAGCCAGACCGCCGCGACCCGCCACGGATCCACGGACACGGCATCCTCGGGCTCCTCCGCCGGCGGATAGGCCAACCACTCGGAGACCGGCGGTTCTTCGGACCCACTCATACCGACCCACTCCCCCAACTGCCGTAAGGACGGACGAGACACCTTGCGTCTCTACAGATCCGCCATGTTCCGGCAGGTGGCTGGGGAGGGGTCCCGAACGCCGGGGGGATCAGCCGCCGTACAACGCCTCGGTCTCGGCCGCGTAAGCCGTCGTCACCGCATGCCGTTTGTCGGCCAGTTTGCGTTGGAGCGGGCGTTGGTCAGGCGTGGACGGCACGCAGGTTCTTGACCATGACCCCGAGGAGCGGAGCATCGGCGAAGGGGCGCTGTTCGCCGACCTTGGCGTATCCCCACGACTGGTAGAGCGCTTGAACTTTGGGGTGGGTCACGTCGACCAAGAGCACGGCGAGGTCTTCCGCGCGCCCTTTCAGCAGCTCCTCGTGAAGCTGGTCGGACACGCCCTGTTTGCGCCACTGGGGGCGGACCATGAGTTCGGATACCGCGTATGTGGAGGTGTAGCCGTTCTGGGGCTCGTAGGCCGTGGAGCGCCACCATTCCCGGCCGGGGGCGAGCGGGGCGCCGTAGGCGAAGCCGACCGGCTCCTCCGAGTCGTACGCCACGACGCATGTGAAGTCGTCCATGCCGGACCAGTGGTCGACGAACCAGGGGAATCGCTGGTTGAACGGGTCGTCCATGGCGTCTGCATAGGCGTCGTCGTGTACGTCGATGAGCATCTGCCGGAAACCTTCGGGGAGGCTTCCGTGCTGGAAATTACGCAGCTCGATCACGATCGGCTCCATTCGGTTCGCATGCGGTCTGCCCAGTCTCGTGCGTAGGTAGTGGAAGGGGCCAGGTCGAAAAGGCCACGGTGGAAGTCCCCGATCAGCGACCTCATACGGCCGGGCAGAGGGGCACCGTCCATGACGGTGAAGACATCGGCAGCCGTGGCCGTGGCCTGCTCCACGTCCCCCTGATGGAGCTGAGCGAGGGCCAGTTGAGCAGTCGTCATGGCCCGGTTACGACGGAACGCGGCCGGAGTCCTGGCCAGAGAGCGGTGCGCCAGGGATTCGGTGTGGGCGAACAGTCTGTTGCGGCGGTGGATGATCGCTCCGAGGTGGTCGAGTTCGGCCGGTCCGTAGAAGGCCGCCCAGCGGGGACGCTCCAGCTCGGGCGCCTTGGCGAAGGTGTCCAAGGCGGACTCGAAAGACCGCAGCGCGCCGCGTCTGTCGCCAAGGGTGGCGTACGCGAGGGCAACTCGGACGCGGCCCAGGGAGGCAAAGAACGGGTCTCGGCGGGCCGCTGGGGAGGCTTGGGCGGCCTGTGCGGCTGCGAGGGCCTCCGGCCACGCCTGACGCTGCGTCGCGAGGAGCGACTGAGTGACCCACACCCGCATCACTGTCGGACCGTCCTGGGAGAGTCCGGCGAACGTCGTGGACTCGTTCAGGTAGGTCTGTGCCTGGCCGAGGTTGCGGGCGTCGATGCAGGACCAAGCCGCGATACGGCGTACGTAGGACGCATTCACCTCAACGTGGGCACGTCGCCTCGGAGTTGTTGCCGCCTCCCTCCTCACGGCGAAACCCTCGACCACTGATGCGGAGGCCGAGAGCTCCAAACCGGACTGGTTACGGCCCGGCGGTCGGCGGTGCAGGAGGGGGCGACGTGCCGGGAGTGGGCGTGCCGTGCTTCTGTTCAGTCGCCGCCGAGATGCTTGATCTTCTCGAACGGGTAGGCTCCCACGATCACCACGGCCATACCGTAGAGAGCGAAGACCACCAGCCCCCAGGTGGAGACCGACTTACCGCCGCCGCTCAGGATGACGCTGCCGATCGGTACGAGCGGTGCCATGCTGAGCACTGCGGCGCCGGTGCACCAGAAAGCCACCAGCTGATTGGCCCGTTGCCGGAGCGCGGGATCGGCCTTCACCTCCGCCGGGACGTCGTATCCGATGGACTTGTTGCAGACCTCTCGCCGGTATCCGACGCGTGCCGCCAGCATGCTGACGGCACCAAGCACGCAGAAGCAGCCGAAGATGAACATGTAGGCCATGGGTACCTCTGAGGTCTCGTCGTGCCGGGCGACCCTAGCGGATGTACTTGATGATGAAGGCGATGACCATGTTGACGGCCTTGTTCTTGACCCAGCCTGGCAGGACCTTCCAGGCCCAGCCGCCGATCTCGCCACCGAGGCAGCCGATTACGGCGTTCCGCACGTAGGTCTTCTTGCTGGAGGCCTTGCCTGCCGCGATGTCGCTGAGTACTGACGTGGGAATGCTGGCCAGAGCCCCCCTGGCGCACCACGCCGCGGCGCCGATGGCGACTGCCGCGATAGGGAAGGCCCGAGTCTGACGCCCCGTCGCGCCGGCGGCCTCCTGGCTCATGGCCTTCGAGATCTCGGCGAGGGCCTCTGCGCCCATCTCGTCCTCGATGAACTTCCGCTGCTCCGCGGTGAGAGCCGGCGCCGTCGATTCGCTCGCGGCAGCGAGACGGACGGTCTCGGTGCGGGTGCTGTCGGCGGCCAGGGCGGTGGGAGCCGCGGTGGCGAGCAGGGCCGTGCTGGTGACAGCAGCGATGCCGGCCAGAGATATACGGCGCATGACAGTAGTGCGCATTAATTCCCCTGTAATTGGTGCTGCACCTCCCGGTCACGGAGGTGATCGGTTACGAACCCTGACACTCTCCGCCGCGCCTTTACAAACCCATTGCCTATGCGGATGATCACAGCCCTGACCAGGAACCCACCTCCCTGTTCGCGCATCGTCACCAGACGCTGCCGCCGCCCGGACCTAGACGGAGAGTGCCCCACCTGTCACACCGCCAGTTCCGTCTGCGCCGACTCGATGAAGACCGCCCACTTCTGCTTCAGCCAGGGACCGCACAGGCGAGTTCACTCAGCGCATCCAGGACCGAATGCCCAAGTAGAGGGGCGCCGGGCCGCCAGGGGGTGCCGGCCTCCGGGGAGAGGCGTGCGAGGCCGGCCGCCTGGACCGCGAGCGTGGTCACGCGGTGGGCGTGCACATGGTCGGGATGGCCGGTCAGGCCGCCGTACGCGTCATGGACGACCACGATCTCCGGACGGAACCGCCGTACGTGAGCGACCAGCCGCCCCACCGCCTCGTCGAGCGGCGCCTCGCACAACCACGGGCTGCCGGGAGCGGAGCATGAGCTTGTTGCACCATCCGAGTGCGCCCGAACGGCCCCTCAACTGCCGTACAACGCCTCGATCTCGTCCGCGTAAACCGTCGTCACCGCATGCCGTTTGACCTTCAGGGACGGCGTGAGCATCCCGTTGTCCTCGTTGAACTCGCCCTCGACCAGGGCGAAGGCGCGGATGGACTCGGCGCGGGAGACGGCCTCGTTGGCGTAGTCGACGGCCTTTTGGACCTGTGCGCGCATCCGGGGGTCCTTGACCACGTCGGCCATCGGGGTGTCGGCGGGCAGCTTGCGCACCGTCAGCCAGTGGGTGACGGCCTCCGGGTCGAGGGTGATCACGGCGCCGATGAAGGGGCGGTTGTCGCCGACCACGAGGCACTGGCCGATCGGTGAGCGGCTGCGCAGGCGGTCCTCCAGGACGGCCGGGGAGACGTTCTTGCCGCCGGAGGTGACCAGGATGTCCTTCTTGCGGCCGGTGATGGTGAGATAGCCGTCCTCGTCGAGGGAGCCGAGGTCGCCGGTGGCGAACCAGTCGTCGGTGAGGACCGCGTCCGTCGCCGCCGGGTTGTTCCAGTACGAGCCGAAGACGATGCCGCCCTTGATGAGCACCTCACCGTCGTCGGCTATGCGCACGGCGGTGCCGGGGACGGGCTGGCCCACCGTGCCCGGGCGGGGCCTCAGCGGCGGGACGATGGTGGCGGCGGCCGTCGTCTCGGTCAGGCCGTAGCCCTCGTAGACGATGATCCCGGCGGCGTAGAAGAACAGGTTCAGGTTGCGGTCGAGGGGTGAGCCGCCGCTGATGGCGTAGCTCATGCGGCCGCCCAGTTCCTTGCGGACGCGGCGGTAGACGAGGAGGTCGTACAGGGCCCAGGCGGCGTAGAGGGCGGGGCCGGGACCTTTGCCGGTGCCCAGGAACTTGTGCAGATACGCCTCGCCGAAGCGGACGGCGATGCGGTCGGCGCGGTCGAAGGAGGCGGCGCGGCCCATCTTCTCGGCGGTCGCGCGGCCGGTGTCGTGGATCTTCTCGAAGAGGTACGGGACGCCGACGAGGAAGGTGGGGCGGAACTCCTTGAGGGCCGGGCGCAGTTCGTCGGGCTTGATGCTCGGGCAGTGGCCGATCTCGATGCGGGCCATCAGGCAGGCGATCTGGAGGGTGCGGCCGAGGATGTGGGCGAGGGGGAGGAAGAGGAGGGTGGAGGCGGTCTGGCCGGTGACCTCCTTGAAGATGGGGTGGAGGAGTTCGACCGTGTTGGCCGCCTCGGCGTGGAGGTTGGCGTGGGTGAGGACGCAGCCCTTCGGTTTGCCGGTGGTGCCGGAGGTGTAGCAGACGGTCGCGATGGTGTCGGGGGTGAGGGCGCTACGGCGCTTGGTGAACTCGTCGTCGGCGACGTCCCGGCCGAGGGTGGTGAGGGCGTCCATCGCGTGCTCAGCCTCCAACTGCCATATTCGCGGGGGCTGGTGGTGACCGGCGGTGGCTGTCTTGACCGTCTCGGTGTTCTCTCTTGTCTCCGTGACGACATGGCGGGCGCCCGAGTCGCGGATGATCCACTCGACCTGGTCGGCGGAGGAGGTGGCGTAGATGGGGACGGTCTGGCCGCCGGCGGCCCAGATGGCGAAGTCCAGGACGGTCCACTCGTAGCGGGTGCGGGACATGACGGCCACCCGGCCGCCGGGTTCGAGGCCGGCGGCGATCAGTCCCTTGGCCACGGCGGTGACTTCGTGGGCGAAGGTGGTGGCCGTGACCGGGTGCCAGGTGCCGTTTCGTTGGCGGCGCAGGACGACCGCGTGCGGGTCCTCGGCCGCGTTGGCGTAGGGCAGGTCGGCGGTCGTACCGGTGGTGGGCGGCGGGGCGAGGGGTGACGTGCGGGCCTCTCGGACCACGCCGTCGGTGTCCTTGACGACCTCGACCCTGGTACGACCCAGCAGGTCGCTGCGCTGCTTGGCCCGCTTCAGATCCTTGCGTACGCCCATGTCGGCTCCCGGTGCCAGTCGGACTTACCGGGGAGTCAACTTACTCATGCGTAACGGAAGGTCAATGCCTGCGGCGCATGTGCGGGTTCGGTGGGGGTGCGCGTAGCGCCTGCGGGTGCGTTGCGGGTCGGGGCCGTACGCGACTGCGGGTCCGCTCCACTCTAGCTGCGGGCATGCATGCCGCCTGGGGCGGCACGGGTGGGCGCAGGCGGCACCCCGTCGCGCCGGGCCGTGCCCCCCCGGCCCAGCCCCCACGCCGGGCAAGCCGCAAGCAACCGGCGCCGAAGAAGCGCCGCCCAACCGCCGGAGGCAACACGTCCGGTGCTCGACCGCATCACCACCGAACTGCTGGACGCGCTGCGGGACACGGCCCGGCTGCGCACCTCGCCGTCCTGTGGGCTGCGGCTGGCCCTCGCGGCCGCCTGGTCGGCGTACGGCCACGCGCTGGACGTCCTGCATCTGAAGGGGCTCGGCCGCGCGGTGCCCTCCGTGTGCGGGGGCGCCGCTCAGTCCTGACCCGTGAGCCTGCTCGCCCGGTGGATGGCGTCGGCCAGGCGGCGTACGTCCGCGTCCTCCGTCGTGCTCGCCAGCCTGTCGGCCCGGTCGGCCAGTTCGGCGAAGCCCGCCGAGTCCGGCAGGGTGTTCCAGCGGTCGTCGCCGCGGCGCAGGGCGTCGGCGAAGTAGGCGGCCGTGGCCGTGACCTGGAAGCGGGGGCTCGCCTTCCAGACCGAGGGCTGGAGGGAGTCCGTTTCCAGGCGGGCCGACTCCTCGTGCGGGGCACGGGTCTTCGGGTCCAGCCAGCGGACGGTCGCCGTGGCCAGGTGGCCTTCCGTGCCGGGGCGGGTGCGGACGGCGTAGAGGGCCGTCACGGTGTGGCCGGGGCCGGTCTCGCCGCCGTCGACGCTGTCGTCACGGAAGTCCTCGTCGGCGACCTGGCGGTTGTCGTAGCCGATGAGGCGGAAGTCGGAGACCGTCGAGGGGTCGAAGGAGACCTGGGCTTTCGCGTCGCGGGCCGTCAGGTCGATGTTGCGCGGCAGGTCCTGGCAGAAGACCTTGCGGGCCTCCTCGTCGGTGGACACATACGCCGTGTGGCCGTCGCCCTTGTCGGCGAGGCGTTCCATCAGCGCGTCGCCGTAGTCGCTGCCGACGCCCACCCCGAACAGGGTGATGCCGTGCTCGCGGCGTTCGGAGGCGATGCGTTCGAGGATGCTGTCCGGGTCGGTGTCGCCGGTGTTGGCCAGGGCGTCGGAGACCAGGACGACGCGGTTCGTGGCGCCCTCGCGGAGGCCCTCGACCGCCGTTTCGTAGCCCGTCTTCACGCCTGCGCCGAGGTTGGTCGAGTCTGTCGGCTCCAGGGTCGCGATCGCGTCGTGGACCTCGTTCCGGTTGCCGCCAAGCCGCGTCATCGGCAGGACCCGCTCCGCCTCGTCGCTGAAGGTGACGATCGCGACCGAGTCGTCGTCGCGGAGCTGGTTCGTCATCACGTCGAGGGAGTCCTTGGCCAGGTCCAGGCGGCCCGGTTCGGCCATCGAGCCGGAGATGTCGATGACGAAGGTGAGGGCGGCCGGGGCGCGTTCGCCGGAGTCGGCCGCGGGGCGGGTGGCCAGGCCCACGCGCACCAGGGACGAGTTCTCGTCGGCGGTGCGGGCGCCGTCGACGGTGACCGAGAAGCCGTTGCCGTCGGGGCGGTCGTAGTCCTGGCGGAAGCTGTTGACGAACTCCTCGGGGCGGACCGTCGACGGGTCGGGCAGCCGGCCCTCGGCGAGGGTGCGGCGGGCGTAGCTGTAGGAGGCGGTGTCGACGTCCAGGGCGAAGGTGGAGAGGTAGTCGGGGGCCGGCGCGAAGTCGCGGGACTCCGACGACTCGTCGTCACCGTTCTTCTGCTCCCCTGTGCCGCCGCTGCCACGGTTGCGGTCGGGGGCCGGGAAGCCGCTGCGGTAGGAGCTGCCCTCCGCCTTGGAGCCCCCGCTGTCGCTCGCCCCGCAGCCGGTGAGCAGCAGTCCCGCCGCCGCGGTGAGTGCGAGGACCCCTCGGAGGCCCCCTCGTATGCGGAGGCCCCCTCGTATGCGGTGTCGGTCGCCCATCGTCCGTGCCCCCTTGGTCCGTTGACGTCGCCCTTCTGTGACTGTGACGGGCCAGGGGGCCGGAACGTGCGCTACGGAGCGTTGCGGATGAGTCTCGAAGAGGCCACGGGAGACGGCCGTTGAGACCGGTGGGTGATCTTCCGGTGACCTACGAGACCACGTCCTTGCGGGCGAAATGGCGGAAGGCCAGCGCGAACAACACAAGCGCATACGTTATGGAGACCGCCGTGCCCTGGATCATGCCGGACCACTCGGGAGTGGGCTGTACGGCGTCCGCCCACGCGAACTGCCAGTGCGCGGGCAGGAAGTCGCGCCAGTCGCCGAGCGCCGTCACCGCGTCGAGCACGTTGCCGACGATGGTCAGGCCCACCGCGCCGCCGACCGCGCCGAGCGGTGCGTCGGTCTTCGTCGACAGCCAGAACGCCAGGCCCGCGGTGACCAGTTGGGACACGAAGATGTACGCCACGACCACCAGCAGGCGCTGCGCCGCCGTCCCCGTGTCCAGCGAGCCGCCGGTGGGGATCTGCAGCGGACCCCAGCCGTACGCCGCCGTACCGACCGCCAGCGCCACCACGGGCAGCAGCACCATCGCGGCCAGGCTCAGGCCCAGCCCCACCAGGAGCTTGGACCACAGCAGCCGCGCCCGGGGCACGGGCGCCGCCAGCAGATAGCGCAGCGACGACCAGCTCGCCTCCGAGGCCACCGTGTCCCCGCAGAACAGGGCGACCGGGATGACCAGCAGGAAGCCCGCGGACACGAACAGGTTGACGGCGGCGAAGTTGGCGCCGGACGCCGTGGCCGTGTCCATCAGGGTGATGCGGCCGCCCTCGGCCTCCGGCTCGCCGCCGATCGCGAACGCGGCGACCAGCACGAACGGCAGCGCGGCCAGGATGCCGAACATGACCAGCGTGCGACGGCGCTTGAGCTGGCGGATCAGCTCGACGCGGAGCGGCAGTGTGTGGCCCGCGCGGTAGCCGGAGGCGACCTCGGTGCGCTCGGTGAGCGTGCTCATGCGGAGCCTCCGATCAGGGTGAGGAAGGCGTCTTCCAGGCGGCGGTGCGGGCCGACCGACTGGACGGGCACCTCGAGGCGGACCAGTTCGGCGACCAGGCGGGTCGCGCTGCCGTCCGCGTCGAGCCGGACCAGCAGCCCGTCGTCGGTGCGCACGGCCGAGGCCACGCCCGGCAGGGCGGCGACCTTCTCGACGACCGGCTCCTCCACGGCCTCGGGAGTGCCGACGAGCAGGGTGTCGCCGGAGCCGATGATCTCGGCAACCGGGCCCGCCTGCACGAGGCGGCCGCGGTCCATCACCACGAGGTGGGTGCAGGACTGCTCGACCTCGGCGAGGAGATGGCTGGAGACGATCACCGTGCGGCCGGCGGCCGCGTAGCGGATCAGCACCTCGCGCATCTCGCGGATCTGGGGCGGGTCGAGGCCGTTGGTCGGCTCGTCGAGGATGAGCAGGTCCGGCAGGCCGAGCATGGCTTGCGCGATGGCCAGGCGCTGGCGCATGCCCTGGGAGTACGTGCGCACCGCGCGGGCCAGTGCGTCGCCGAGGCCGGCGATCTGAAGGGCCTCGTCGAGGTGAGCGTCCTCCGGCGGGCGGCCGGTGGCCTGCCAGTACAGCTCCAGGTTCTCCCGGCCGGACAGGTGCGGCAGGAAGCCCGCGCCCTCCACGAAGGCGCCGACCCGGGAGAGGACGGGCGCGCCCGGCCGGATCGCGTGGCCGAAGACGCGGATCTCACCGGCGTCCGGCTTGATCAGGCCCATCAGCATGCGCAGGGTTGTCGTCTTGCCCGCGCCGTTGGGGCCGAGCAGGCCGAGGACCTGGCCCTTCTCCACGCGGAAGGACAGGTCCCGTACCGCGTACCGGTCCTGCGAGCCCGCGTACCGCTTGCTCAGGTCGGTGATCTGCAGCGGGACCTCGGCCAGTTCGGGGTCGGGCGGCGCGGGGGCGGCGGTGCGGCGGCGGGCCGTCAGCAGCAGGGCCAGGGCGATCGCCGCGCCCGTGATCGGCAGCCACCACACCCAGGACGGGAGCGGGGCGGCCGCGGTGGACACGCCGGGCGCCGTCGGGACGGACAGGTCGCCCTTCAGGGAGACCGTGTACGTCGCCGGGGCGGCCGGGGAGGCGTAGCCGAGGTCCGTGGAGGACAGCACCAGGCGCAGGCGGTGGCCGCTCTCGATGTCGTGGTCGATGGCGGGGAGCGTGATCGTCACGTCCTTGCCGGCCTTGGCGTCCTCGACGCGCAGCGGCGTGACCAACTGGGACGGCAGCACCTGCTGGGTGCCGCCGCCCGGGCCGACGTCGTAGACCTTGGCGAAGAGCACCGCGTCCTCGCTGGTCGACCTGACGTGCACGGTCGCCTTCGGGGAGCCGGTGATGCGCAGGTCGCCGGTGACCGGCGCCGACTCGAAGGCGGCGAACTGGCCCGGGAAGTCCAGGGACACCCCGACGCCGAGCGAGGAGAGCTGGGCCAGGCCGCCGGAGCCGCCGAGGCCGGGCAGCGCCGAGACCGCGGGCGGGCTGGCGCCGGCCGGGTTGGCGAAGCTCTGCTCGCCGCCGGTCAGGCGGAAGGGCCGCACGCCGCTCTCCAGGCCGGGGTAGGTGTCCGCGCTCGCGCCCCGCAGCAGGGCCTGGCCGTCGGTGGAGTCGACGCCTCCGGTGCGGGTGACGCGGAAGGCCGGGCCGGTGTCGGCGCTCTTGTCGTCCTTGAGGTAGCGGTCGAACCAGGACTCGACGCGGGCCTGGATCCGGCCGGTCTCCATGTCGCCGCCGTCATGGCCGCCGGAGATCCAGTCGACGTCGACGGGCGCGCCGTTGGCCTTGATCGCCTTCGCCGCCCGGTCGGCCTGGCCGAGCGGGAAGAGGGAGTCGGACTGGCCCTGCATCAGCAGGGTGGGCACCTTGATGCGGTCCCCGACGGCCGACGGCGAGCGTTCCTCCAGCATGCCGCGGGCCTGCGCGTCCGGGGTGCCGGACTCGGCGACCCGGTCGTACATCTCGCAGATCTGCTGCTCGAACTTCTCGCAGCCGCCCGCCGAGTTGACGAAGATCCCCGCCCAGAGCTTCTTGAACACGCCATTGGGGAACAGGGCGTCGGCGAGGTTCCAGTACGTGATCGCCGGGGCGATGGCGTCCACGCGGTCGTCGTGGCCCGCGGCCAGCAGCGAGATCGCGCCGCCGTAGGAGCCGCCCGCCATGCCGACGCGCGGGTCCCCGGCCTTGTCGAGCTCGACCTGGGGCTGCTCGGCCAGCCAGTCCAGCAGCCGGGAGACGTCGGCGACCTCGCCCTTCGGGTCGTTCAGCCCGACCTTGCCGGTCGACTTCCCGAAGCCGCGGGCCGACCAGGTCAGCACCGCGTACCCGTCGCGGGCCAGGTCCTCGGCCTGCTGCCGTACGTCGTCCTTGCTGCCGCCGAAGCCGTGCGCGAGCAGCACGGCGGGGCGGCGGCCGCTGTCGGAGCCGGTGAAGTACGAGGTGTCGACACGCACCCCGTCACCCATGTCCATGACCCGGTCGGCCCGCCGCACCGGGGGCGTGCTGTCGTCGGCCGACGCGACGGTCCATGTACCCGCACCGGCTATCACCACGACAGCGGCCGCGGCGGCCAGCAGCCGCCGCGGCCCCCGTAGTGCGCGAAGCCCGGGCAATCGAAGATCCATGGTTCAACGGTACGGGGCGAACCTGTCGGCAAGTTATCGACCGGAGGCCGAACCCCGGCCCCTCCCACGGAAGTACGAGCCGGCTCCCGCGTACACCAGGCGTGGTACGAGGTCCGCCGGCGTCAGTGGTTGCGCGGGAAGCCGAGGTCGACGCCGGAGGGGGCGTCGGCCGGGTCGGGCCAGCGGGTGGTGACGACCTTGCCGCGGGTGTAGAAGTGCGTGCCGTCGTTGCCGTAGATGTGGTGGTCGCCGAAGAGGGAGTCCTTCCAGCCGCCGAAGGAGTGATAGCCGACGGGGACCGGGATCGGGACGTTCACGCCGACCATGCCGACCTCGATCTCCAGCTGGAAGCGGCGGGCGGCGCCACCGTCCCGGGTGAAGATGGCGGTGCCGTTGCCGAACGGCGAGCTGTTGATCAGCGCCACACCGTCCTCGTACGTGTCGGCGCGCAGCACGCACAGCACCGGGCCGAAGATCTCGTCCTGGTAGGCCTTGGCGCTGGTCGGCACCTTGTCGAGCAGCGAGATGCCGATCCAGTGGCCGTCCTCGAAGCCGTCGACCGTGTAGCCGGTGCCGTCGAGGACCACCTCGGCGCCCTCGGCCGCGGCGCCCATGACATAGGAGGCCACCTTGTCCCGGTGCGCGGCCGTGATCAGCGGGCCCATCTCGGAGGTCGGGTCGTTGCCCGGACCGATCTTGATCTTCTCGGCGCGTTCGCGGATCTTCTCCACCAGCTCGTCGCCGATCGCCCCGACCGCGACGACCGCGGAGATGGCCATGCAGCGCTCGCCGGCGGAGCCGTAGGCAGCCGATACGGCCGCGTCGGCGGCGGCGTCCAGGTCGGCGTCGGGCAGGACCAGCATGTGGTTCTTGGCGCCGCCCAGGGCCTGGACGCGCTTGCCGTTGGCGGAGGCGGTGGTGTGGATGTAGCGCGCGATCGGGGTGGAGCCGACGAACGACACCGCCTTCACATCGGGGTGCTCCAGCAGGCGGTCCACGGCCACCTTGTCGCCGTGCACGACGTTGAAGACGCCGTCCGGCAGACCCGCCTCCGCCAGCAGCTCGGCGAGCTTGATCGATGCCGACGGGTCCTTCTCGCTCGGCTTGAGCACGAAGGTGTTGCCGCACGCGATGGCCAGCGGGAACATCCACATCGGCACCATCGCCGGGAAGTTGAACGGCGTGATGCCCGCGACGACGCCCAGCGGCTGCCGGATGGAGGACACGTCGACGCGGCTGGCGACCTGCGTCGACAGCTCCCCCTTGAGCTGCACGGTGATCCCGCACGCCAGGTCGACGATCTCCAGGCCGCGCGCCACCTCGCCGAGGGCGTCGGAGTGCACCTTGCCGTGCTCGGCGGTGATCAGCTCGGCGATCTCGTCGCGGTGGGCGTCCAGCAGCGCCCGGAACTTGAACAGGATGGACGTGCGCTGGGCCAGCGAGGACTGGCCCCAGGTCAGGTAGGCCTCCTTGGCGGCCGCGACCGCCGCGTCCACCTCCTCGACGGAGGCGAAGGCGACCTTCGTGGTGACCGCGCCGGTCGCCGGGTCGGTGACCGGCCCGTACGTGCCCGACGCGCCCTCGGCGGTCTTGCCGCCGATCCAGTGGTTGACGATCTTCGTCATGCCCGGTAACTCCTTCACAGATGGCGGCGTCGGGTCGAGACGTGCCGTTCGTACAGCTCCCGTGCCTTGACCGCCGACGGCCGTGTCGCGGTCTCGGCCACGGGAACATCCCACCAGGCCTGCGCGGGCGGCGCGCCCGACACTGTGTCTGCCGTTTGGGTCTCCACGTAGACACATGTGGGAGTGTCGGCCGCGCGGGCCTCGGCGAGCGCCTCGCGCAGATCGCTCACGGTCTTCGCGCGCAGCACCCGCATGCCCAGGCTCGCGGCGTTGGCGGCCAGGTCGACGGGGAGTGGGGCGCCGGTGAACGAGCCGTCGTCCGCGCGGTGGCGGTACGCCGTGCCGAACCGCTCGGCACCCGTCTCCTCCGACAGGCCGCCGATGGACGCGTACCCGTGGTTCTGCACGAGCAACACCTTGATCGCGACGCCCTCCTGCACGGCGGTCACGAGCTCCGTCGGCATCATCAGATAGGTGCCGTCGCCGACCAGCGCCCACACGCTCCGCTCGGGCGCGGCCAGCTTCACGCCGATCGCGGCCGGGATCTCGTAGCCCATGCAGGAGTAGCCGTACTCCAGGTGGTACTGGTCGCGCGAGCGCGCCCGCCACAGCTTGTGCAGATCGCCGGGCAGGGAGCCGGCCGCGTTGATGATCACGTCCGACTCGTCGACGATCGCGTCCAGGGCGCCGAGCACCTGTGGCTGGGTGGGCCGTACGTCGGGCTCGTCGGCCTCGTAGCAGGCGTCGACGCGCTGCTCCCAGCGCTCCTTGTCCTCGGTGTACTCGGAGATGTAGCTCTCGGCGACCCGGTGGGCGTGCATGTCCAGGGCCACGGTCAGCTCTTGGAGGCCGCTTCGGGCGTCCGCGATCAGGGGCAGGCCGGCGAGCTTGTGGCCGTCGTAGGGCGCGATGTTGAGGTTGAGGAACCTGACGTCCGGATTGCCGAACAGGGTGCCGGAGGCGGTGGTGAAGTCGGTGTACCTCGTCCCCACGCCGATCACCAGGTCGGCGGTGCGGGCGAGTTCGTCGGCGGTGGCGGTGCCGGTGTGGCCGATGCCGCCGACGTCCTGGGGGTGGTCGTAGCGCAGGGAGCCCTTGCCGGCCTGGGTGGAGGCGACCGGGATGCGGGTGACCTCCGCGAACTCGGCGAGGGCCGCCTCGGCACGGCTGTGGTGGACGCCGCCGCCCGCGACGACCAGGGGCCTGCGGGCGGACCGGATCGCCCGTACGGCCTCGGCGAGCTCCGTCGGGTCGGCGCCCGGGCGGCGTACCACCCAGGTGCGCTCGGCGAAGAGGTCGTCGGGCCAGTCGTAGGCCTCGGCCTGCACGTCCTGCGGGAGCGCCAGCGTCACGGCGCCGGTCTCCACGGGGTCCGTGAGCACCCGCATCGCGTTCAGCGCGGACGGGATCAGGGCCTCGGGCCGGGTGATCCGGTCGAAGTACTTCGACACCGGGCGCAGACAGTCGTTGACCGACACATCGCCTGCGTACGGCACTTCGAGCTGCTGGAGGACCGGGTCGGCGGGGCGGGTGGCGAAGATGTCGCCGGGCAGGAGCAGGACGGGGAGGTGGTTGACGGTGGCCAGTGCCGCGCCGGTGACGAGGTTGGTGGCGCCGGGGCCGATGGAGGTGGTCACGGCGTGGGTGGACAGCCGGCCCGACTGCCGGGCGTAGCCGACCGCCGCGTGCACCATCGCCTGCTCGTTGCGGCCCTGGTGGTACGGCATGACCTCGCCGTACTCGATCAGCGCCTGGCCGATCCCGGCGACGTTGCCGTGGCCGAAGATGCCCCAGGTGGCGCCGATCAGCCGCTGCCGTACGCCGTCGCGCTCGGTGTACTGGGCGGACAGGAAGCGGACGAGCGCTTGCGCGACCGTGAGCCTCGTCGTTGAGGTCTGCACCGTCATCGGTAACCCTCCGTATCGTCTGCGAGGACGTCGGGTGTGCCCTCACGCGAGGGGAATACGCGCTGCCGGCCGAAACCGTTCGGGCCGGTTCCAGGGCCTGCTCTACGGCCTGCCCTAAGGCTGGGGACCTCCGGCGCGGGGCCGTAGCGGGCGGGGAGTCTTCGCTCGCACTTCGCTCCTGCCAAAGCAAAGCGGCCACCCGCGCCGGAGGCGATCATGGGAACCTCACAACAGTCCTACGGCAGTGTCCACCGCGGCGGCCACGTCCCCGTCCGCCGGGTAGAGCAACGATCGGCCCACCACCAGGCCGCGCACCGTGGGCAGTTGAAGAGCGCCCCGCCACTTCTCATATGCCCCGTCCTGGTCGTCTCCGACCTCGCCGCCGAGCAGAACGGCCGGAAGTGTCGACGTCCCCATGACCTCGGCCATGTCGTCGGGGTTCTCGGTGACGGGGAGCTTCAGCCAGGTGTAGGCCGAGGTGCCGCCGAGGCCGGAGGCGATGGCGATGGACTTGGTGACGGCCTCGGCCGACAGGTCGTTGACGACCTTGCCCTCGGGGGTGCGCCGGCTGAGGAACGGCTCGACGAAGACGGGGAGCCGGCGTGCGGCCATGTCGTCGATGGCGCGGGCGGTGGACTCCATGGTGGTGAGGGAGCCCGGGTCGGCGTAGTCGATCCGCAGGAGCAGCT
This sequence comes from Streptomyces sp. UG1, assembly GCF_049974585.1. NCBI lineage: Bacteria > Bacillati > Actinomycetota > Actinomycetes > Kitasatosporales > Streptomycetaceae > Streptomyces > Streptomyces sp. UG1. Next base: position 195,703 of record NZ_JBNGGG010000011.1, read on the forward strand.
TGCCGGCGTCGAAGCCGAGGCGCTGGATGTCCTCGGGGCGGTGGCCGGTGAAGCGGTCGTCGAGCTCGAAGCTCGCGCCCTGGAGGCCGCCGCGGTTCATCGAGCCCATGACGACCTTGCCCTCGAGCGCGCCGAGCAGCAGCAGGTCGTCGAGGATGTCGGCGGTGGCGAGGACGCCGTCCACGCCGGGGCGGCTGAGCGCCAGGCAGAGACGATCGAGCAGGTCGGCGCGGTTGGCCATCGCGAGCCTGCGGTCGCCGACGCCGAGGGCGCCGCGGGCCGGGTGGTCGGCGGCGACGATCATCAGCCGGCCGGAGTCGCCGAGGAGCGGCCGGCGGGTGCGGCGCGCCGCCGCCTCCGCGACAGCCTCGGGGCGCTGGGTGCGCAGGCGGACCAGTTCCGCGATGTCGACGGTCACTTGACGGCCCCCGCGGCGATGGCGGCCTCGATCTCGTCCGGCCTGGGCATCGCGGAGGAGCACTCCAGGCGGGAGGCGACGATGGCGCCTGCGGCGTTGGCGTGCCGCATGATCTTCTCCAGGTCCCAGCCGCTGAGGAGCCCGTGACAGAGGGAACCACCGAAGGCGTCGCCGGCGCCGAGGCCGTTGAGGACGTTCACGGGAAGCGGCGGAACCTCGGCCCGGTCGCCCTTGCTGTTGACGGCGAGGACGCCCTTGGGGCCCTGCTTGACGACGGCGACCTCGACACCGGCGTCCAGCAGTGCCTGGGCGGCGGCCTGCGGCTCGCGTACGCCGGTGGCGACCTCCACCTCGTCGAGGTTGCCGACGGCGACGGTGGTGTGCTTGAGGGCCTCGGCGTAGAAGGGGCGGGCCGCGTTCGGGTCGTTCCAGAACATGGGGCGCCAGTCGAGGTCGAAGATCGTCGTGCCCGACTTCGCGCGGTGGGCGAGCGCCGCGAGCGTCGCCGTACGGCTGGGCTCCTCGCTCAGTCCGGTGCCGGTGATCCAGAAGATACGGGCGTCCCGGATGGCGTCGAGGTCCAGCTCATGGGCGTCGATCTCCAGGTCCGGGGCCTTGGGCTGCCGGTAGAAGTACAGCGGGAAGTCGTCCGGCGGGAAGACCTCGCAGAAGGTGACCGGGGTGGGCAGGCCCGGCACCGGGGTGACCCAGCGGTCGTCGACGCCGAAGCCCTGGAGGGCCTCGTGGAGGTAGGTGCCGAAGGGGTCGTCGCCGGTACGGGTGATCACCGCGGTCCGCCGTCCCAGCCTGGCGGCGGCGACGGCGACGTTGCTCGCGGAGCCGCCGAGGAACTTGCCGAAGGACGTGACCTGCGGCAGCGGGACGCCGGTCTGCAGCGGGTAGAGGTCCACTCCGATCCGGCCCATGGTGATCAGGTCGTACGCCATCGGTGTCCCTCGGTCTCCCTCGTAGCGGCTCTCGTGTCCGACTGTGCGCGGGTCGGCTCTCCCCGGCTTTGTAGCCCTGGCGGGGGAACCCTGTCAATGTTTTGTCCGGACATTCGAACCAGACTCTCCGGAGCTGAGTCGGATACTTCTTTGCGTACTTCTTTGCGTCGCTTGTGTCACAAGAGCAGCATTCGTGTCACGCATGTCGCATGTACGCGGGACTTGCGTCACACCCCGCCGACAGGCCCTGTCCGCGCTCACGCCGCGTCGTTGACCGGACACAGGCTTTGTGATCGCCAGCGCAGCGCGCGGTACCCCCGACGACCAGCCCCCGGTCGCCGCCGCGACGCGCGCGGGGAGGTGCAACTGATGACCGAACGAGGGCTCTGGTCGTACAAGGAGATCGCCGCGCACATCAAGGTGCAGCCGGACACCGTGCGGTCCTACCGCAAACACGGGCTGCTGCCACCGCCGGATCATGTGGAGGGCGGCAAACCCTTCTGGTACGCGGACACCGTGCGGGCCTGGGTGGCGTCCCGGCCCGGCAACCGTGGGCGCAGAGCCGACTGACCTCGCCGAAAAACCGGCTGCGCCCCACCTTTCGCGTGGGGCACAGTCGCGCCATGAGCGACTTCTCCGTCAAGCCCGTACTCACCGGCGACCGGGCCCTGCTGCGGCCGTTCACCGAGGCCGACGCCGCCGTCATGAAGGAGATCATCGAGGACCCCGAGGTCATCCGCTTCACCGACGAGACCTCCGAGGAGTTCTCCCTGGAGCGGCTGCGCTCCTGGTACGGCTCCCGCTCCGAGCAGCCCGACCGCCTCGACCTCGCCGTCACCGACCGAGCCACCGGCGAACTCGTCGGCGAGGTGGTGCTGTACGAGTGGGATCCCAAGGCACGCAGTTGTATCTTCCGCACGCTCATCGGGCCCAGGGGCCGCGGCCGGGGGCTCGGCACCGAGGCCACCCGGCTCATCGTGGGGTACGGATTCGAGCAACTGGGGCTGCATCGGATCCAGTTGGAGGTCTATGGCCACAACCACCGTGCCCTGCGGGTGTACGAGAAGGCCGGGTTCGTGGTGGAAGGGGTGCGGCGGGAGGCCGATCTGAGGGGCGGTCAGTGGGTCGACTGGGTGGTGATGGCCGTCCTCGACCGCGAGTGGGCGTCCCACCAAGGCCGCCCCGGCGTCAACGCCCCGGCCCCCACGGCTCGATGACGGTCACCCCCGCCCCCGGCGCCGACCCCATCGCCGCCAGCGCCGACGGCACCGCGTCCAGCGGGATCGTCTGCGTCACCAGCAGATCCGGCCGCAGCGCCCCGGCCCGCACCAGCTCCATCATCGGCGGGTAGGTGTGCGCCGCCATGCCGTGGCTGCCCAGGAGTTCGAGCTCCAGGGCGATGGCGCGGGCCATCGGCACCGGGGTCGTGCCGGACTGCGAGGGCAGCAGGCCGACCTGGATGTGCCGGCCCCGGCGGCGCAGGCCGTTGACCGAGGCCGCGCAGGTGACGGGTGAGCCGAGGGCGTCCAGGGAGAGGTGGGCGCCGCCGCCGGTGAGGTCGTGGATCGCCGCCGCCGTGTCGGGCACGCCGGAGGCGTCCAGACACTGCGCCGCCCCGAACTTCCGCGCCAGGTCCAGGGCCTGCGCCGAGACATCCACCGCGATCACCCGCGCGCCCGAGGCCGCCGCGATCATCACCGCCGACAGGCCCACCCCGCCGCAGCCGTGCACCGCGACCCACTCTCCCGCCGCGACCCGGCCCTGCTGTACGACCGCCCGGAACGCGGTGGCGAACCGGCAGCCCAGCGAGGCCGCCGTCGCGAAGGACATCTCCTCGGGCACGGCGACCAGGTTCACGTCGGCGTGGTCCAGCGCCACGTACTGCGCGAAGGAACCCCAGTGGGTGAAGCCGGGCTGGGTCTGGCGCTCGCACACCTGCTGGTCGCCGGCCGCACACGCCGCGCAGCTCCCGCAGGCGCACACGAACGGCACGGTGACCCGGTCGCCGGGGCGCCGGCCGGTCACCCGCTCGCCCACCGCCTCGACGACACCGGCGAGTTCATGACCCGGCACATGCGGCAGCGCGATGTCCGGGTCGTGCCCCTGCCAGCCGTGCCAGTCACTGCGGCACAGCCCCGTCGCCTCGACCCGCACGGCCACTCCGTGCGGGGCCGGGTGCGGGTCGGGCACATCGCGCACCTCGGCCGGTTCCCCGTACCGCTCGAACACCACCGCGCGCATCGCTCACCCCTCGCCCTTTGCATGGTTCGGTCGCCTACGGGGCGCCATATGCCTTCGGCTCCCTCACGGCCGGTGTCGTCGGCACAGCGCAGGTTGGTGGGCCGTGGCCGCCCGCCGTGCCATCGCTGCCGCCCGTGGAGATCATCCTGTCCAGCGGAACGCTAGCCGCCCACCCCCGCCTTGTCCCGCTCCTCCACCGCGGCCGGGGCCGATTCGTCTCCGCCCTCGCTCAACCCGAACCGCTCATGGAACCGCCGCAGCGGCCCCGGCGCCCACCACGTCGCCCGCCCCGTCAGACGCATGACCGCCGGGACCAGGAGGCTGCGGACGATCATCGCGTCCATCAGCACCGCCAGGGCGATGCCGAGGCCGAGCATCTTGGTGTTGGTCACCCGGGAGGTGCCGATCGCGACCATCACCACCGCGAGGATCACGGCGGCGGCGGTGATCAGGCCGCCGGTGCGCTGCATGCCGTGCCGGACCGCCTGGTCGTGGTCGCCCGTCGCGTCGTACTCCTCCTTGATGCGGGACAGCAGGAACACGCCGTAGTCCATCGACAGGCCGAAGGCGATGCAGAACATCAGCACCGGCAGGGTTGTCTCGATCGAGCCCGGGCTGGTGAAGCTGAGCGGGCCGGAGAGATGGCCGTCCTGGAAGACCCAGACCACGGCGCCGAACATCGCCGTCAGGCTGAGCGCGTTGAGCACCACCGCCTGGATCGGGATCAGCACGCTGCCGGTCAGCAGGAACACCAGCAGCAGGGTGACGATCGCGACGAACGCGGCGGCCAGCGGCAGGCGTTCGGCGATCGCGTCCTTGGAGTCGACCAGGACCGCCGCCGTGCCGGTCACCTCGGTGTCGAACGGCGCCTCGGTGGCCCGCAGGTCATCGACCAGGCGCTGGGCCGGCTCGTCCACCGCCTCGCCCTTCGGCAGCACCGTGAAGTACGCCGACTCGCCCTTCACCAGCGGCCCGTCGACCCGCAGCACCTCAGGGAGAGCGGCGATCCGCTCCTTGTAGTCGGCGTACTGCGCCTGCGTCGCCCGCCCCTCGGCCAGCACCTCCAGGCCGCCGCCGGGGCTGCCCGGGAAGCCGTCGCGGATGTGCTGCTGCACGATGTGGGACTCGGCGCTCGACGGCAACTGGCGGTCGTCGGCGGTGCCGAACTTCACGCCCAGGAAGGGCAGGCCGAGCAGGACCAGGACGGCGGTGGTGCCCAGGGCGAAGAACGGGGCGCGGCGCATGACGAGGTTCGCGGTGCGGGCCCAGGCCCTGCCCTCCGTCGCGCCGGATGCCTCGCTGACCGTCTCGGAGGCGGAGGACGTCTCGGTGGCCGCCTCGGAGGATGTCTCGGAGGCGGTCTCGGCGGACGCCTTCGGCCGGCCGCGTCGGAACAGCTTGCGCAGGTCCAGGGAGTTCACCCGGTGGCCGAGCAGGATCAGTGCCGCCGGGAGCAGGATCAGCGCGGCCGCCGCGGCGAGCAGGACCACCGCCATCCCGGCGTAGGCGAAGGAGCGCAGGAAGTACTGCGGGAAGAGCAGCATCGCCGCGAGGGAGACCGCGACCGTGAGGGCCGAGAACAGGACGGTGCGGCCGGCGGTGCGCAGGGTGGTGCCGACGGCCTGCAGGGGTTCGGCGCCGGTGGCGAGTTCCTCGCGGAAGCGGCGGACGATGAACAGGGCGTAGTCCACGGCGAGACCGAGGCCCAGGGCCGTGGTGAGGTTCATCGCGAAGACCGACACATCGGTGAACTCGGTCAGGCCGCGCAGCACCGCGTTGGTGCCGAGGATCGCCACGACGCCGATGCCGAGCGGAAGCAGGGCGGCGACCGCGCTGCCGAAGACCATCACCAGCAGCACCAGGGTGACCGGCAGGGCGATCACCTCGGCGCGCAGCAGGTCCTCCTGGATGATCGCCTGCATCTCGTGCCGCACCGCGACCGGGCCGCCGACGCTCACCTCCACCGGGCCGTGCGTGCCCCGGAACTCGGGCGCGATGCGGTCCAGGGTCGCCCCCATCTGTGTCTCGTCGCCGGTGATCCGGGCGGCGATCAGCGCCTCATGGCCGTCCTCGGCGCGCAGGGCGGGAGCCGACGCGGGGTCCGCCTGCCAGTACGAGCCGACGCCCACGACCCCCTTCTCGCCGGCCAGCTCGTCCGCGAGGCGCCGCGCCTGGGCGGCGACCGCGGGGTCGTCCACCGAGGCGCTGCCCGCGTCCACGAGGAGCAGGAGGTTGGGCTGGGAGGCGGGGAACTCGCGCTCCAGCGCCTTGGTCGCGTAGGTCGACTCGGCGGCCGGGTCCTCCCAGCCGCCGCTGCCCAGTCGGTCGGCGACGCCGCTGCCGGCCAGCACGGCGAGCGCGGTGATCACCAGGGCCACGAGCAGGGACAACCTCGGGCGGGCCGTCACGAAGCGGGTCCAGCCTCCGACGCGGGGCGGCCTGTTGACTTCGGTCATTGTGCGGTGTCCCCTTCACCTGATCCATGCTGTGCTGCTTCGATCCAAGCCGGTCGCCGGCCGGGCAGCGTGGAGCCGTCACTGAGCCGTCACTGCCGTAGACTGGCAAACACGAGATATCGCTCGCGTTTCAAGAATGCGAGCGGCCGCTCGTGTTTGTCAATCGCGTTCGGAGAGCTGGGGATAACGCGTGTCCGCCAACCGGGAGAAGGTCAGCCAGGACGACCGGGACGGTCGGGAGAAGGAGCAGCCGCGCCGCCGTCAGGCACGCGGCGAGCGCCGTATCGCCCAGTTGCTCGAGGCCGCGGCCACCGTCTTCACCACCACCGGCTACACCGCCGCCAGCACCAACGCCATCGCCCGCGAGGCCGGCGTCTCACCCGGCACGCTGTACCAGTTCTTCCCGAACAAGGAAGCGATCGCGATCGAGCTGGGTGACCGGCTCATGCACGAGCTGCGCGAGACGTACGGCGAGGCACTCGCCCCGGTCGATCCCGTGACCCCGCTGGAGCAGGCCGTCGGCGCGGCCGTCGACCGGTTCATCGCCTTCAACTGCGAGCACCCGGTGTTCTTCGCGCTGATGCACGGCCCCGACATCCCGGGCCGCATGGCGGAGGAGCACGACGCCCTGCACGCGACCTTGCTGTCCAGGATCGAGGGCCTGCTCTCCTCGTTCCTGCCCGACGCCGCCCCGGCCGACCTCACCCGGACCGCCCACATGTGCCTGGGCCTGTACAAGGCGGGCCTGGAGCTGGTCCTCGCCCACGAGGGCGCCGAGCGCGACGCCTACGTCGAGGAGCTGAAGAAGGCCCTGATCCGCTACCTCGACCCGCTGGTCGGCGACAGACTCGGCCACCCAGGGGCGACCGGAACCGCGCCATGAGGCCCAACCTGCGCATTTGCGCATGACTCAACTCCCGGCTTGACGTACCGACGCACTGGCCCCACTGGCCCCACTGTCCACCGCACTGCCCGCACCCGCATCCTGGGACACCGAGGCAACCCGCCCGCAGACTCGCCCGGCCCACCCCGACCCCTCTTGGAGATGTACCCCATAGGGGTATACCTTGAAAGTCGGACGGGACCCCGCGGGTCCCGTCAGCCCCCCATGCCTCAACCCACCTGCTCCACGAGGAGAACCACATGAGCGCCCAGACCCACACCCCGGGTTCCGTCACCGCCGTCTACAAGGTGAGCGGCATGAGCTGCGGACACTGCGAGGGCGCCGTCTCCGGCGAGATCTCCGAGATCCCCGGCGTCAGCTCGGTGAAGGCCGTCGCCTCCACCGGCGAGGTCACCGTCGTCTCCGCCGCCCCGCTCGACGAGGCCGCCGTACGCGCCGCCGTCGACGAGGCCGGCTTCGAACTGGTCGGGAAGGCCTGAGCCTGGCCATGACCCGCACCACCGACGAAGCGCCGATACCCGGGACCGCCGACGCCCCCGCCCCCGTCGGCACCTCGGACGTGGAGCTGCTCATCGGCGGCATGACCTGCGCCTCCTGCGCGGCCCGCGTCGAGAAGAAGCTCAACCGTATGGACGGCGTGAGCGCCACGGTGAACTACGCGACCGAGAAGGCGAAGGTCAGCTACCGCGCGGGCCTGAAGGTCGCCGATCTGATCGCCGTGGTGGAGAAGACCGGGTACACCGCCGAGGAGCCGGCTCCCCCGGAACCCGCCCCGAAGGTCCCGCAGGAGTCACCGCAGGCCCCTCAGGACGCCGAACCGGCCTCCTACCGCAGCCGCCTGACCGTCTCCGCCCTGCTCGCCGTCCCGGTCATCGCGCTGTCGATGGTCCCGGCCCTGCAGTTCGACAACTGGCAGTGGCTCGCGCTCACCCTCGCCTCACCGGTCGTCGTCTGGGGCGGACTGCCCTTCCACAAGGCCGCGCTCACCAACGCCCGGCACGGCGCGGCCACCATGGACACGCTGATCTCGATGGGCACGCTGGCCGCGTTCGCCTGGTCGCTGTGGGCGCTGTTCTTCGGCGACGCGGGCATGCCCGGCATGCGCCACGGCTTCGATCTCACCCCCGGAGCGGTAGCGACCAATGTCACAGCGCGCATGGACGGCGCCTCCCAGATCTACCTCGAGGTCGCCGCCGGCGTCGTCACCTTCATCCTGCTCGGCCGCTATCTGGAGGCCCGCTCCAAGCGCCGCGCGGGTGCCGCCCTGCGCGCCCTGATGGAGCTCGGCGCGAAGGACGTCGCCGTGCTGCGCGACGGCCGCGAGGTCCGGATCCCGGTCGGCCGGCTGGCCGTCGGCGACCGGTTCGTCGTACGGCCCGGCGAGAAGATCGCCACCGACGGCACCGTCGTCGAGGGCGCCTCCGCGGTGGACGCCGCCATGCTGACCGGCGAGTCCGTGCCGGTGGACGTGACGGTCGGGGACGCGGTCACCGGGGCCACGGTCAACGCGGGCGGGCGGCTCGTGGTCGAGGCGACGCGGGTCGGCGCCGACACCCAGCTCGCGCGGATGGCGAAGCTGGTCGAGGACGCGCAGAACGGCAAGGCCGAGGTGCAGCGGCTCGCCGACCGGATCTCCGCGGTCTTCGTACCGGCGGTCATCGTCCTCGCGGTCGCCACCTTCGGGGCCTGGCTCGGCGTCACCGACGACACGGTCGCCGCGTTCACCGCGGCCGTCGCGGTACTGATCATCGCCTGCCCCTGCGCCCTGGGCCTGGCCACTCCCACCGCCCTCATGGTCGGCACGGGACGCGGCGCCCAGCTCGGCATCCTCATCAAGGGCCCCGAGGTGCTGGAGTCCACGCGCCGGGTCGACACCGTCGTCCTGGACAAGACCGGCACGGTCACCACCGGGCGCATGGCCCTTCAGCGGGTGTACGCCGCCGAGGGCGCCGACGAGGAGCAGGTGCTGCGGCTCGCGGGCGCCGTGGAGCACGCCTCCGAGCATCCCGTCGCCCGGGCCGTCGCCGCGGGCTCCGAGGAGCGGGTCGGACGGCTGCCGGAGGTCGAGGGCTTCGAGAACGTCCCCGGACGCGGCGTACGCGGGCGCGTGGAGGGCCGGGACGTCGCGGTGGGGCGCCTTTTCGAGGAGCTGCCACCCGAGCTCGCCCGCGCGCGGGAAGAGGCCGAGAGGGACGGTCGTACGGCCGTCGTGGTCGGCTGGGACGGCGCGGCGCGCGGCGTGGTCGCCGTCGCGGACGCGGTGAAGGAGACCAGCGCCGAGGCGGTGCGCGAGCTGCGCGCGCTGGGGCTCACGCCGGTGCTGCTGACCGGGGACAACCGGACGGTCGCCGAGGCGGTGGCGGACGCGGTCGGCATCGATCAGGTGATCGCGGAGGTCCTGCCCGAGGACAAGGTGGAAGCCGTACGGCGGCTGCAGCGCGAGGGGCGGTGCGTGGCCATGGTCGGCGACGGCGTCAACGACGCGGCCGCGCTTGCCACCGCCGATCTGGGTCTCGCCATGGGTACGGGGACGGACGCGGCGATCGAGGCGGGCGATCTGACGCTGGTGCGCGGCGATCTGCGGGTGGCGGCGGACGCGATCCGGCTGTCCCGGCGGACGCTGGCCACGATCAAGGGCAACCTGGTGTGGGCCTTCGGTTACAACGTCGCCGCGTTGCCGCTGGCCGCGGCGGGGTTGCTGAACCCGATGATCGCGGGTGCCGCGATGGCGTTCTCGTCCGTGTTCGTGGTGTCGAACAGCCTCCGGCTGCGGACGTTCCGGTGAATTCGTAGTAAGAACCGCACTGGGGCCCTCTGGAGTCCGACGCCCGGCTCACATAAGCTCTTCACAAGGCTCGCGCATCTTCCTTACGCTTGGGTCTCGATCGCCATATCGGGCTCTTGCGTATCTAACGGACATATGCAAGAGACGCAGATCACAGTGAAGTGAACGTAACCATCGAAGGGGTTCGAAGGTCTAAGTTGACGATGTCAGACGGCGTCTTGGGGGGCGCCAACTGGCATCTGAGGATGTCTTGGGGGACTTCCTCAGAGTTGCGTTGCCGGGGCACGTACGACGGGAAGCTTTGAGCGGCCCTCCCGAACGTGCTTGTCCCGGCAGATCGCACTCACCTATGAGTACGACGAGTTTTGCTCGTTCTGCTCAAACGCAATACCGGAAAGACCGAAAGACAGCGATTCAGGCGCTGCTCTCTCAGGCGCCCGGCCGGATCCCGTGGGGGGAATCCGCACCGGGACATGGGAAGGCGCCCTGGACGTCGGCCCGTGGGGGGACCGCCGCCAGGGCGCCTTTTCGCTGCCGCGTTTCAGCCAGGGGCAGTGTGCCGACCGGTGGGGGCGCCGAGCTCTCAGGCGATCGGCGCCCCCACCGGCAGGTGTCAGCGCTGCTCGACGGGAACGAAGTCGCGCTCCACCACACCCGTGTAGATCTGACGCGGGCGGCCGATGCGGGAGCCCGGCTCCTTGATCATTTCGTGCCACTGGGCGATCCAGCCCGGGAGACGGCCGAGGGCGAACAGGACCGTGAACATCTCGGTCGGGAAGCCCATGGCGCGGTAGATCAGGCCGGTGTAGAAGTCCACGTTCGGGTAGAGGCTGCGCGAGACGAAGTAGTCGTCGGAGAGCGCGTGCTCCTCCAGCTTGAGCGCGATGTCCAGCAGCTCGTCGGACTTGCCCAGCGCCGACAGGACGTCGTGCGCCGCCGCCTTGATGATCTTGGCGCGCGGGTCGAAGTTCTTGTAGACCCGGTGGCCGAAGCCCATCAGGCGGACGCCGTCCTCCTTGTTCTTCACCTTGCGGATGAAGGAGTCGACGTCACCGCCCGTCTCCTGGATGCCCTCCAGCATCTCCAGGACGGACTGGTTGGCACCGCCGTGCAGCGGGCCCCACAGGGCCGAGATGCCGGCCGAGATCGACGCGAACATGTTGGCCTGCGACGAGCCGACCAGGCGGACCGTCGAGGTCGAACAGTTCTGCTCGTGGTCCGCGTGCAGGATCAGCAGCTTGTCCAGGGCGGAGACGACGACCGGGTCGAGGTCGTACTCCTGCGCCGGCACCGAGAAGGTCATCCGCAGGAAGTTCTCGACGTAGCCGAGGTCGTTGCGCGGGTAGACGAACGGGTGGCCGATCGACTTCTTGTACGCGTACGCCGCGATCGTCGGAAGCTTCGCCAGCAGCCGGATCGTCGAGAGGTTGCGCTGCGTCTCGTCGAACGGGTTGTGGCTGTCCTGGTAGAAGGTGGACAGCGCCGAGACGACCGACGACAGCATGGCCATCGGGTGGGCGTCGCGCGGGAAGCCCTTGTAGAAATTCTTGACGTCCTCGTGCAGCAGGGTGTGCTGCGTGATGTCGTTCTTGAAGGTGGAGAGCTCGTCGACGGTCGGCAGCTCACCGTTGATCAGCAGGTAGGCCACCTCCAGGAAGGTGGAGCGCTCGGCCAGTTGCTCGATCGGGTAACCGCGGTAGCGGAGGATGCCCGCCTCGCCGTCGAGGTAGGTGATGGCCGATTTGTACGCGGCGGTGTTGCCGTACCCGCTGTCCAGCGTCACCAGACCGGTCTGGGCGCGGAGTTTGCCGATGTCGAAGCCCTTGTCGCCGACGGTGCTGTCAATCACCGGGTAGGTGTACTCGCCGTCGCCGTACCGCAGTACTACAGAGTTGTCGCTCACGTCTTCCCTCACCGACGTTGTGCCTCATCTTCGAGGTTGCCCTGACTGTCTCTACCCTCCCCCATTCGGCTCAGGAGAGTGCACTCGGGGTCGACCATTGGGCCTATTGGCGGCACTGAGTGCCGCCAACTTGTCATCCTGCCCCCTGTCTTCCCCATCTGGAAGTGGTCTGTGACCTTCACGACTCATTTGATCGATCATTTTTTTCGACCTCTTATGAATCGGCAGGTCAGAAGGGGGTCCGGCCGAGGGCCCGGACAGCAGGGTTCAGGATCCCGCGAGCCGGAAGTCGAGCGCCGTGCAGCGCCGCCCGGCCGACACCGTGCGCACCGCCTGGCCGATCGCCTTGCGCGAACCCACCAGGACGACCAACCGCTTGGCGCGGGTCACCGCCGTGTACAGCAGGTTCCGCTGCAGCATCATCCATGCCCCGGTGGTGACGGGGATCACCACCGCGGGATATTCACTTCCCTGTGAACGGTGGATCGTCACCGCGTACGCATGCGCCAGTTCATCCAGTTCGTCGAATTCGTACGGAACCTCCTCGTCCTCGTCCGTCAGCACCGTCAGACGCTGGTCGACCGGGTCGAGCGAGGTGACCACGCCCACGGTGCCGTTGAAGACACCGTTCTCCCCCTTCTCGTAATTGTTGCGAATCTGGGTGACCTTGTCGCCGACGCGGAAGACCCGGCCGCCGAACCGCTTCTCCGCCAGATCGGGCCGCCCCGGGGTGATGGCCTGCTGGAGCAGGCCGTTGAGCGTCCCCGCGCCGGCCGGTCCCCGGTGCATGGGCGCCAGGACCTGGACGTCCCGGCGCGGATCGAGCCCGAACTTGGCCGGAATCCGCCGTGCCGCCACGTCCACGGTGAGCCGTCCGGCCTCCTCGGTGTCGTCCTGGACGAAGAGGAAGAAGTCCTTCATGCCGTCCGTCACCGGGTGCTGCCCGGCGTTGATCCGGTGCGCGTTGGTCACCACGCCGGACTGCTGGGCCTGGCGGAACACCCGGGTGAGGCGGACCGCGGGAATCGGGCTGCCGTCGGCGAGCAGATCCCTGAGCACCTCCCCCGCCCCGACGCTGGGCAACTGGTCGACATCCCCCACGAAGAGCAGGTGCACACCCGGCGGTACGGCCTTGACCAGCTTGTTGGCCAGCAGCAGGTCCAGCATGGACGCCTCGTCGACCACCACCAGGTCGGCCTGGAGCGGCCGGTCCTTGTCGTACGCCGCGTCACCGCCGGGCTTGAGCTCCAGGAGGCGGTGGACGGTGGAGGCCTCCGCCCCGGTCAGCTCGGCGAGCCGCTTGGCGGCGCGGCCGGTGGGGGCGGCCAGCACGACGCGCGCCTTCTTCGCCCGCGCCAGCTCGACGATCGACCGCACCGTGAAGGACTTGCCGCAGCCGGGCCCGCCGGTCAGCACGGCGACCTTCTTCGTCAGCGCCAGCTTGACGGCGGCCTCCTGCTCGGGCGCCAGGTCCGCGCCCGTACGGCCCTTCAGCCAGCCCAGCGCCTTGTCCCAGGCGACGTCATGGAACCCCGGCATCCGGTCCTCCTCGGTCCGCAGCAGCCGCAGCAACTGGGCGGAGAGGGAGAGCTCGGCGCGGTGGAAGGGGACGAGATAGACGGCCGTGACGGGATCGTCCGAGCCGCCGTCGGGGCCCGGCACCTTCTCCCGTACGACACCGGGGTCGCCGCCGTCCTGAGGAACCTGCGCCAGCTCCCCGAGGCACTCGATGACGAGCCCGGTGTCGACCTGGAGCAGCTTGACCGCGTCCGCGATCAACCGCTCCTCGGGGAGATAGCAGTTGCCCTGGTCGGTGGCCTGCGACAGCGCGTACTGAAGGCCCGCCTTCACCCGCTCCGGGCTGTCGTGCGGGATGCCGACGGACTGGGCGATCCGGTCGGCGGTGAGGAAGCCGATGCCCCAGACGTCGGCGGCGAGGCGGTACGGCTGGTTCTTCACGACCGAGATCGAGGCGTCGCCGTACTTCTTGTAGATCCGCACGGCGATGGACGTCGACACCTCGACGGTCTGGAGGAAGAGCATGACCTCCTTGATCGCCTTCTGCTCCTCCCAGGCGTCGGCGATCTTCTTGGTGCGCTTGGGGCCGAGGCCGGGGACCTCGATGAGCCGCTTGGGCTCCTCCTCGATGATCTGCAGGGTGTCCAGGCCGAAGTGCTGCGTGATGCGGTCGGCGAAGACCGGCCCGATGCCCTTGACCAGGCCGGAACCGAGGTAGCGGCGGATGCCCTGGACGGTGGCCGGCAGTACGGTCGTGTAGTTCTCGACGGTGAACTGCTTGCCGTACTGCGGGTGGGAGCCCCATCGGCCCTCCATCCGCAGGGACTCACCGACCTGGGCACCGAGCAGCGCGCCGACGACCGTGAGCAGATCGCCGCCGCCTCTTCCCGTGTCCACACGGGCGACCGTGTAGCCGTTCTCCTCGTTGGCGTATGTGATGCGCTCCAGGACGCCTTCGAGTACGGCGAGCCGCCGCTCGCCGGTCTGGTTCCCCGCCTGTTGAGCCATGATCCGACGGTACAGGTGGGGTGTGACAGAGGGTCAGTGCCTCAGTGCCGACCCGCTCGCTTCGTGAGCACCGCCAGCTCCGCCGGAATCACCATCTCCACCACCTGGGACACGGCGGCGGGCGGCAGCCCCGTCCGCTCGGCGACCACTCTCGCGACCGGCCCGGCCTCCTCGGCCAGCACCCCGGCCATCAGACCGCCGGTCGCGAAGCCCCCCAGCGTGACGATGCCGGTGAGCGGCGCGTCATGCGGGGTCGCGACCGTCTCGGCCTCTGAGGACAGGGCCGACACCGTCGTACAGACCATCTCCCTGGCGCCCGCGTCGTCCGTGCCCAGCAGTTCCGCGATGTCCACGATCCGGTCGTCGCCGAGTTCGCCGAGCACGTCGTCCTGGAGCGATGTGAGGGGGTTCTCGTCTACCTCTTGCATGTCTGTAACGCTACTTCTGCCCGGATTTCCCGGCACGCCGGCGTGGAAAAAAGATCTTGCGGAGAACGTACAACCCTTCCCGCACCCCGCGGGTCGTACCAGGCGTCAGGACTCTTGGAGGGGGATCTGGGGGGATCGCGGGGGTCCTGACGGGAGGGGAAAACGCGAGGGGCCCGGTCGACGGACCGGGCCCCTCGAAACGTTCGCCACATTCGCCGCGTTCGCTCAGAAGAACACCCCGCAGCGCAGCAGCACATTCGCGTACGGCCGTGCCTCCCCCGTCCGCACCACCAGCCGCGCCCCGGCCGACAGCTCCTTGAGCCGCTCGTGCGGGACCAGCTCCAGGCCGGGAAACTCCGCCTCCAGCAGCGCGGCCGCCGCCGGATTGGCCTGGTGGATCTCCTTCGCCGCCGTCGCGCCCTCCACCACCAGCTCGGCCAGCAGACCGTCCAGCACGACGGCGAACGACGGCACCCCGGCCCGGAAGGCCAGGTCGACGACCCGGGGGCCGTCGGGTATCGGCATCCCCGCGTCGCACACCAGCACACCGTCGCCGTGGCCCAGCTCGGCGAGGGCACCGGACAGGTGCCGGTTCAGGATTCCGGCACGCTTCACTGAGCCCCACCTCGCGAGGACATGCCGGGCGAGCTGTCCGACCCTCTGCCGGGGGTCCGGCCCGCGGCGGAGCCGCTGTCGGATGCCGCGTCCCCCGGATCAGCACAGCACAGGGCCTCGACCTCCGCCGCCGTCGGGAAGGAGGCCTGCGCGCCCTCCCGGGTCACGGCCGCCGCCCCGACGCGGGCCGCGTACGCCGCCGCCTCGGTCAGGGACGCGCCTCTCCCGAGCCGCCAGGCCAGTGCGGCCGTGAACGCGTCGCCCGCGCCGGTCGTGTCCACCGCGTCCACCTTCACCGGCGCCACCCGCGTCACGCCCTGCGCCGAGGCCACCAGCGCGCCCTCGGCGCCCAGGGTCACGACCACCGAGCGGGGGCCCTTGGCCAGCAGGATCCGGGCCCGGTCCTCGGGACTCCCGCCCACCGCCGCGTCGCCGAGGATCACCTTCGCCTCGTGCTCGTTGACGATCAGCGGGTCGCAGGCGGCCAGCACCTCCGTCGGCAGCGGGCGCGGCGGGGACGGGTTGAGTACGAAGCGGCTGCCCTCCGCCAGGTTGCGCACCGTCTCCACGACCGTCTCCAGCGGGATCTCCAACTGGGCCGAGACCACCCGCGACGCCTGGAAGAGGCTCGCGGCGGCCCGTACGTCGCCGGGGGTGAGTCCGGCGTTCGCGCCCGGCGAGACCACGATGCTGTTGTCCCCGGACGGGTCCACCGTGATCAGCGCGACGCCGGTCGGCGCGCCGCCGACCAGCACGCCCACGGTGTCGACGCCGGAGGCCCGCTGCGAGTCCAGCAGCAGCCGGCCGTACGCGTCGTCGCCGACCCGGGCCAGCAGAGCCGTACGGGCGCCGAGCCGGGCGGCCGCGACCGCCTGGTTCGCGCCCTTGCCGCCCGGGTGGACGGCCAGATCGGAGCCGAGCACGGTCTCGCCGGCATCCGGCCGGCGCTCCACACCGATCACCAGGTCGGCGTTGGCCGACCCTACGACCAGCAGGTCGTAGTCGTACATGAGATCGCTCCCCTGATTGGTCCCCGTAGCGCCTGAAGGCGTAGTGACTTCAGGCGCCGTTCGCCGATGTCAGCCGGAGAAGCCTGCCACGTTCTCCTTCGTGACCACCTTCACCGGCACCTTCACGGTCTGCTCGACCTTCTCGCCCTGAAGGGCCTTGAGGGCGTTGTCCACCGCGATCCTGCCGAGCTGGGTGGGCTGCTGGGCCACGGACGCGTACAGCGTGCCCGCCTCGACCGCCTTCAGCCCGTCGGGCGTGCCGTCGAAGCCGACCACCGAGACCGACTTGCCGGCCTTGGCGCCCAGCGCCTTGACCGCGCCGAGCGCCATCTCGTCGTTGGCGGCGATGACGCCCTGGACGTCCGGGTGGGCCTGGAGCAGGTTCGACATCACGTCGAGTCCCTTGGTGCGGTCGAAGTCGGCGGGCTGCTGGGCGACGACCTGGATGCCCGGGTAGGCCTTGAGGCCGTTCGCGAAGCCCTGTGCGCGCTCGCGGGCGGCGGAGGTGCCGGCCTGGCCCTGGAGGATCACGATCCTGCCCTTGCCGCCGAGTTTCTCGGCGATCGCCTTGGCGGCCAGCTCCCCGCCGGCGACGTTGTCGGAGGCGACCAGGGCGTCCGTCTTGGCGTTGTTGACGCCGCGGTCGACGGCGATGACCGGGATACCCGCCTTGTCGGCGGCCTTGACGGAATTGCCGGCCGCGTCCGAGTCCACCGGGTTCACGATGATCGCGCCCACGCCCGAACTGGTGAAGTTCTGCAACTGGTTGGCCTGCTGGGAGGCGTCGTTCTGGGCGTCTGTGACGGTCAGGTCCACGCCCAGCTTCTTCGCCTCGGCCTGGGCGCCCGCCCGGATCTGCACGAAGAAGGGGTTGTTGAGGGTCGACAGGGACAGGCCCATCCGCTGGGCGGACGACGCGGAGGAGCCGGTGTGCAGGAAGGAGGTCGCGCCCACGATCGCCACGGTGACGACCGCCGCGAGCGCGTACGTCCCCGCCTGCTTGCCCTTTCCGCCCTGAGAGGTGCCGGAGGCCACCGGGGTCGCCCCCGCCTTGCGGCGCAGCGTGTCGAAGAGCACCGCCAGCGCGATCACGACGCCGATGACGACCTGCTGCCAGAACGCGGACACGTTCAGCAGGTTCAGGCCGTTGCGCAGCACCGCCAGGATCAGCGCGCCGATCAGCGTGCCGGACGCCTTGCCGGTGCCGCCGGCCAGCGAGGCGCCGCCGATGACGACCGCGGCGATCGCGTCCAGCTCGTAGCCGTCGGCGGCCTGGGGCTGCGCGGAGGACAGCCGGGCGGCGAGCACGACACCGGCGACGGCGGCGAACACGCCGGACAGGGCGTAGATGGCGAGCTTCTGCTTCTTCACCCGCAGACCCGACAGCCGGGCCGCCTCCTCGTTGCCGCCGATCGCGTACATCGAGCGGCCGATGTAGGTCCGGCCGAGCACGAACGCGCCGATCAGGCCCATGACGACCATCACGAGCACCGGCACCGGCAGCCAGCCGCCGAGCGTGTCGCCGAGGTGCGAGACGGAGTCGGGGAAGGCGATCGGGGAGCCCTCGGAGATCACCAGCGACAGGCCGCGGGCCACCGAGAGCATCGCGAGCGTCGCGATGAACGGCGGGAGTTTGCCGTACGCGATGAGGAAGCCGTTGACGAGTCCGGCCGCGATGCCGGTCGCGACGGCCAGCAGCACCGCTATGCCGGCCGGCACGCCGTGCGAGGTCGCGCTCCAGGCCAGGACGGTGGCCGACAGGGCGGCGACCGAGCCGACCGACAGGTCGATGCCGGCCGAGACGATGACGAAGGTGACGCCGAAGGCGAGGATGGCGGTCACGGCCGCCTGGACGCCGACGTTCAGCAGGTTGTCGGTGGTCAGGAAGTCGCCCGACAGCGCCGACATGGCGATGACGAGGACGATCAGCGCGGTGAGCGCTCCGTTCTCCAGGAGCAGACGGCGCAGGCCGCCGGCGGCGCCACCGGCGCCCGACGTGCTCTTGAGCGTGTCAGTGGCCACGAGCGGCCTCCTTGTCGGTCGTGGGGTCGGTCTTGGAGCCGGTAGCGGGGCCGGCCGCGGCGTCGGTCGTGGGGCTGCTGACGGCGAGCGCCATCACGGAGTCCTGGGTGGCCTCGTCGGCGGACAGTTCGCCCGCGATCCGGCCCTGGGCCATCACCAGCACCCGGTCGCTCATGCCGAGCACCTCGGGCAGATCGCTGGAGATCATGAGCACGGCGGCACCCGCGGCCGTCAGTTCGTTGATGAGCTGGTAGATCTCGACCTTGGCGCCGACGTCGATCCCGCGCGTGGGCTCGTCGAGGATCAGCACCTTCGTGTTCGCGAGCAGCCACTTCCCGATGACGACCTTCTGCTGGTTGCCGCCGGAGAGCGTGCGCACATGCTGGCCCAGGCCCGCCATCCGCACGCCGAGCTGCTTGGCGATCCGCGCGGCGGCCTCCCGCTGGCCCCTGAGGTCGACGAGCCCCGCGCGCGTGGCGGAACGCAGCGTCACCAGGCCCAGGTTCTCCTCGACGGACGCGTCCAGCACCAGGCCCTGGCCCTTGCGGTCCTCGGGGATCAGCCCGATGCCCGCGGTCATCGCCGCATTGACGTCGTACTTGGCGACCGAGGCGCCGGAGACCTTCACCGTGCCCTTGTCGTACGGGTCGGCGCCGAACACCGCCCGCACCACCTCGGTGCGGCCGGCGCCGACCAGCCCGGCGATGCCGACGACCTCACCGGCGTGCACCGCGAAGGTGACGTCGTGGAAGACGCCGTTCCTGGTCAGCCCCTCGACGGTGAGCAACGCGGCGCCCGCGTCGGCCCGTTCGCGCGGGTACTGCTGCTCGATCGAGCGCCCCACCATGAGCCGTACGAGTTCGCCCTCGGGCGTCGAGGCCGGGACCTGCCCGACGCTCCTGCCGTCCCGGATGACCGTCACCCGGTCTCCCAGGGCGGCGATCTCCTCCAGGTGATGCGTGATGAACACGACCCCCACGCCGTCCTCGCGCAGTGTGCGCACGATCGCGAAGAGCTTGTCGACCTCCTCGGAGGTGAGCACGGCGGTCGGCTCGTCCATGATCAGCACGCGCGCGTTCAGGCTCAGCGCCTTGGCGATCTCGACCATCTGCAGACGCGCGATGCCGAGTTCACGCACGCGCGCGCGTGGCGAGACGCTGACGCCGACCCGCTTCAACAGGACCTCGGCGTCGGCCTCCATCCGCTTCCGGTCGATCATCCCGAAGCGGCGCGGCTGGCGCCCCAGGAAGATGTTCTCGGCGACCGTCAGGTCGGGTACGAGGTTGAACTCCTGGTAGATGGTGGCGATCCCGAGCCGCTCGGAGTCCTGCGCACCGTGGATGCGCACCTCCTCGCCGCCGACGAGGATCCGCCCGGAATCGGGCGTGTAGGCGCCGGAGAGCATCTTGATGAGGGTGCTCTTGCCGGCGCCGTTCTCACCGAGCAGCACATGGACCTCGCCCCGGCGCAGCTCGAAGTCGACGCCGTCCAGCGCGACCACGCCGGGGAAGGTCTTCCTTATGCCCTCGATGCGCAGCAACTCGTCCGGGTCGCTCACGACGTGCTCCTTTGCACTGGGGAGGGGGACTGCGGGGGGGTGGGGGACTGCGGGGGGTGGGGGATTGCGGGAGTGGTGCGGGGGCTACTGGGGTGGTGTGGGGGCTACGGGGGTGATGTGGGCGGCTCGCCGCACGAGCGCCGTACGACAAGGCGGGCAGGGAGGGTGACGGACTCACCGGGCCGCCCCTCGATGCGCTCCACCAGGGCCCGTACGGCGGCCCGGCCCAGCTCGCCCGTCGGCTGGGCGATCGCCGTGACCGGCGGATCGGTGTGCACGAACCACGGGATGTCGTCGAACGCGGCGAGCGCGATGTCCTCGGGAACACGCAGCCCACGCGCGCGTACGGCGTCCAGGGCGCCGAGCGCCATCAGGTTGTCGGCCGCGAACACGACCTCGGGCGGCTCGGGCAGGTCGAGGAAGCCCTCGGTGACCCGCCGCCCGCTCTCGGCCTGGAAGTCGCCCTGGCCTATGTAGGCCTCGGGGAGTTCGAGCCCGTACGCGCCGAGCGCCTCCCGGAAGGCCTCGACCCGCTCGCGTCCGGTCGTGGTGGCGGCGGGCCCGGCGATGATCGCGAGCCGCCGGTGCCCGAGCCCGTGCAGATGCGCCACGAGATCCCGCACCGCGGACTGCCCGTCCGCCCTGACCACCGGCACGTCCACGCCCGGGATCCACCGGTCCACGAACACCATCGGCGTCCCCGCACGCGCGGCGTCCAGCATCAGCGGCGAGCCGCCGTCGGTGGGGGAGACGAGGAGCCCGTCGATACGGCGGTCCAGCAGGTTCCGTACGTGATGGTCCTGGAGGTCCGGCCGCTCGTCGGCGTTGCCGATGATGACGCTGTAGCCGAGCGCACGGGCCTCCTCCTCCACGGAGCGGGCCAGTTCGGTGAAGTACGGGTTCATCACGTCGCTGATCACCAGGCCGAGGGTGTGGGTCTGGTCGGTGCGCAGCGAACGGGCGACGGCGTTCGGGCGGTAGCCCAGCGTCTCGACGGCGGCCAGCACGCGCGTGCGTGCCTCGGCGCTGACCGACGGATGGTCGTTCAGGACACGCGAGACCGTGGCGACCGAGACGCGCGCCTCGGCGGCGACGTCCTTGATGCTCGCCATCGCCGCGCCACCTCCTCGTGGAACTCACAGAACTCGTGGAATCGATTACATCGGCGTACGCAGAGGATTGGAATCGATTACACGAGCTGAGGCAAGGGGGTGGAAGCAGCCGAGACTCAATCGTGACGCCGGATGACGCTCACACCATCCGCTCGTATGTCGCGTCCCGCGATCCCGACCGTCAGGGAGTCGTTGATCGCGGACTACGCGGATCCATGGACCGATGAGCGGGTGGGCCGCTCCTGGCTGGCCCTGGCATGCGCGGCCGACAACCGCTACACCCGCGATCTCGTTCCCGCGCTGCAGCGGTCCACCACGCCCAAGCTTCTGATCTGGGGTGAGGACGACCTCCACGAGAAGGTGGAGTACGCCGAACGGTTCGCCTCAGAGATCCCCCGCACCACGCTCATCCGCATCCCCCATGCGGACCACATCCCCACGGAGAACGCCCCCGACCTAATCGGTCGCGCGCTCGCCGGCTTCTTCACACGTAGCGGCATCAGGACCGCTCAGCTTTGAGGCGGCAGGACTGACCCGTCGGACCCCGCGCCACGAGCGGGGCCCGACGACGACCACCTCTTGGGGAGTCAGGCGACGGTCCACAGCAGTCGTCGATGTGAGGCAGAGGGGACGGATGTCGGGCTACCACCGATCACCGGATCACATGCTCCACGAACAGCTCCGCCGTCTCCGCCAGCACCTCCCGCCCGTCCCGGGCCCACAACCCGTCGTTGAACAGTTCGACCTCGATGGCGCCGCGGTAGCCCGCCGCCTCGACGTGGCCGAGCCACTCCCGCATGTCGATCGCCCCGTCCCCGATCTGACCGCGCCCGGTGAGCACGCCCTCGGGCAGCGGGGTCGTCCAGTCGGCGAGCTGGAAGGTGTGGATACGGCCGCCCGCGCCGGCCCGGGCGATCTGTGCCGGAGCCGTGTCGTCCCACCAGATGTGGTACGTGTCGACCGTGACGCCGACCTGCTGGGCCGGGAAGCGTTCCGCGAGGTCGAGGGCCTGGGACAGGGTGGACACCACGCAGCGGTCGGAGGCGTACATCGGGTGCAGCGGCTCGATGGCCAGCTTCACCCCGCGCTCCTCGGCGTACGGGCCCAGCTCGCCCAGGGCGTCGGCGATCCGCTCCCGCGCCCCGCGCAGGTCCTTGGAGCCGGCCGGCAGGCCGCCGGAGACCAGCACCAGCACGTCCGTACCCAGCGTGGCCGCCTCGTCGACGGCCCGGCGGTTGTCGTCCAGGGCCTTCGACCGCTCGGCCGGGTCGATCGCCGTGAAGAAGCCGCCCCGGCACAGGGTGGTGACCGTCAGGCCGGCGTCGCGCACCAGCTTGGCCGTCGCCTCCAGGCCGTAGGACTGGACGGGCTCGCGCCACAGGCCGACGTTGCCGATGCCCAGCCGACCGCACTCCTCCACCAGTTCGGGCATGGACAGCTGCTTGACGGTCATCTGGTTGATGGAGAAGCGCGCGAGGTCTGCGGTGCTCCCGATGCTGGTGCTCACTGGGCCACTCCGTACAGCGACAGCAGGTTCTTCATCCGCTCTTCCGCCAGCTTCGGGTCCGGGAACAGGCCCAGTCCGTCGGCGAGTTCGTAGGCACGGGCGAAGTGCGGGAGGGAACGGGCCGACTGCAGGCCGCCGACCATGGTGAAGTGCGACTGGTGGCCGGCCAGCCAGGCCAGGAAGACCACGCCCGTCTTGTAGAAGCGGGTCGGCGCCTGGAAGAGGTGGCGGGACAACTCGACCGTCGGATCGAGGAGTTCACGGAAGCCCGCCACGTTGCCCGTGTCCAGGACGCGCACCGCCTGCGCCGCCAGCGGGCCCAGCGGGTCGAAGATGCCCAGCAGGGCGTGGCTGAAGCCCTGCTCGTCGCCCGCGATCAGCTCGGGGTAGTTGAAGTCGTCGCCGGTGTAGCAGCGAACGCCCTGCGGCAGCCGGCGCCGGATGTCGATCTCGCGCTGGGCGTCCAGCAGCGACACCTTGATGCCGTCGACCTTGTCCGGGTGCGCGGCGATGACCTCCAGGAAGGTGTCGGTGGCCGCGTCGAGGTCGGCGGACCCCCAGTAGCCCTCCAGCGCCGGGTCGAACATCGGGCCAAGCCAGTGCAGGATCACCGGCTCGGCGGCCTGGCGCAGGAGGTAGCCGTAGACCTCCAGGTAGTCCTCGGGACCGGAGGCGGCGGCGCACAGGGCGCGGGAGGCCATCAGGATCGCCTGGGCGCCCGACTCCTCCACGACCGCGAGCTGCTCCTCGTAGGCCGCGCGGACCTGCGCGAGCGAACCCGCGGCGATCTGGTCGGTACCGACCCCGCAGGCGATCCGGCCGCCGACCGCCTTGGCCTCGGCGGCGCTGCGCCGGATCAGCTCGGCCGCGCCCGCCCAGTCCAGGCCCATCCCGCGCTGGGCGGTGTCCATGGCCTCGGCGACGCCGAGCCCGTGCGACCACAGGTGGCGGCGGAAGGCGAGGGTGGCGTCCCAGTCGACGGCGGCGGGCGAGTCGGGGGTCGTGTCGGCGTACGGGTCGGCGACGACGTGCGCCGCCGAGAAGACCGTACGGGAGGTGAAGGGCGCGCCCGGGTCGAGGGCGAGGGGTTCGGTGCGGGGCTCGTACGCCCGCAGGCCGCCGTGGGGGTCGGGCAGGTGGATGGTCACAGCGAGATCTCCGGGACGTCGATACGGCGGCCCTCGGCCGAGGACTTCAGGCCCAGCTCGGCGAGCTGGACGCCGCGGGCGCCGGCCAGGAGGTCCCAGTGGTAGGGGGCGTCGGCGTAGACGTGCTTGAGGAACAGCTCCCACTGGGCCTTGAAGCCGTTGTCGAACTCGGCGTTGTCGGGGACCTCCTGCCACTGGTCGCGGAAGACCTCGGTGACCGGGATGTCCGGGTTCCACACCGGCTTGGGTGTGGCGCTGCGGTGCTGGACGCGGCAGTTGCGCAGGCCCGCGACCGCCGAGCCCTCGGTGCCGTCGACCTGGAACTCCACCAGCTCGTCGCGGTTGACGCGGACGGCCCAGGACGAGTTGATCTGGGCGATCGCACCGCCGTCCAGTTCGAAGACGCCGTACGCGGCGTCGTCGGCGGTGGCGTCGTACGGCTTGCCGTTCTCGTCCCAGCGCTGCGGGATGTGGGTGGCGGTGAGGGCCTGGACGGACTTCACGCGGCCGAACAGCTCGTGCAGCACGTACTCCCAGTGCGGGAACATGTCGACGACGATGCCACCGCCGTCCTCGGCGCGGTAATTCCAGGACGGGCGCTGCGCGGCCTGCCAGTCGCCCTCGAAGACCCAGTAGCCGAACTCGCCGCGGATGGAGAGGATCCGGCCGAAGAAGCCCCCGTCGATCAGCCGCTTCAGCTTGAGCAGACCGGGGAGGAAGAGCTTGTCCTGGACGACGCCGTGCTTGATGCCGGCCTCGTTCGCCAGCCGCGCCAGCTCCAGCGCGCCCTCCAGACCGGTGGCCGTCGGCTTCTCGGTGTAGATGTGCTTGCCGGCGGCGATCGCCTTCTTGATCGCCTCCTCGCGGGCGGAGGTGACCTGGGCGTCGAAGTAGATGTCGACGGTCGGGTCGGCGAGGACCGCGTCGACGTCGGTGGAGATGTTCTCCGGGTCCAGGCCGTGCTGCTCGGCGAGCGCCCTGAGGGCGTGCTCGCGGCGGCCGACCAGGATCGGCTCCGGCCACAGCACGGTGCCGTCGCCGAGGTCGAGGCCGCCCTGCTCGCGGATGGCCAGGATGGAGCGGACCAGGTGCTGGCGGTAGCCCATGCGCCCGGTCACACCATTCATGGCGATACGCACCGTCTTGCGTGTCACGTCGTTCCCTTCGTACGCGGGGTCTGCGCCGCGTACGCCCTGTCTTTCACTGGTGAGCGTCACAGCAAGCGCTTTCTATGAGATAAGAAGCTAGCCTCTGAGCAGCGGTCTGGACAAGACCGTGACGAGGTTGAGTTGTTCGAGGGGACGAACAACGGGGGTTTCTCGCCGTAAGGTCTGCTCGACACATTCGGAACCAAGGGCCGCGGACGGCCTGTCTACGAGCACGTATGCGGTGGTACGACGAGATGCGCGACCGGAGGACGACGAGATGACGGTGACCCTGGCGGACGTGGCGGCCCGCGCCCAGGTCTCCCCCGCGACGGTGTCGCGCGTACTGAACGGGAACTACCCCGTGGCCGCCACCACCCGTGAGCGGGTGCTGCGGGCGGTGGACGAGCTGGACTACGTACTCAACGGCCCCGCGAGCGCGCTGGCCGCGGCGACGTCCGATCTGGTCGGCATCCTGGTCAACGACATCGCCGACCCCTTCTTCGGAATCATGGCGAGCGCCATCCAGTCCGAGATCGGCGGGCCGGGCGGCCGCGCGGGCGGCGAGCGGCTCGCGGTGGTCTGCAACACGGGCGGCTCCCCGGAGCGCGAGCTGACGTACCTGACCCTGCTGCAGCGGCAGCGCGCCGCGGCGGTAGTGCTGACCGGCGGCGCCGTCGAGGACGCCCCGCACGCGGCGGCGGTCGCGGCGAAGCTGCGGAAGCTGGCGGAGGCCGGGACCCGGGTGGTGCTGTGCGGGCGGCCGCCGGCGCCGGACACCGGGGCGATCGCGCTGACCTTCGACAACCGCGGCGGCGGCCGCGAACTGACCGAGCACCTGATCGGCCTCGGGCACCGGCGGCTGGGCTACATCGCGGGCCCGGAGGAGCGCACGACCACCCGGCACCGGCTGGAGGGCCACCGGGAGGCGCTGCAGGCGCACGGCATCTCGGAGGACCCGGAGTGGACGGTCCACGGCCGCTACGACCGCCGGTCCGGCTACGAGGCGACGCTGGAACTGCTGCGCCGGGATCCGTCGCTGACCGCTGTGGTGGCTGCCAATGACTCGGTCGCACTGGGGGCGTGTGCGGCGCTGCGCGATTCCGGGCTGCGGATTCCGGACGACGTGTCGGTGGCGGGGTTCGACGACCTTCCGTTCAGCATCGATGCGGTGCCTTCCCTTACGACGGTGAGGTTGCCGTTGGCGGAGGCGGGGGCACGGGCCGGGCGGATCGCCATGGGGCGGGAGGAGCCGCCGCCCGGGGGGATCGCGACGATTCGGGGGGAGCTGATGGTTCGGGGGTCTTCTGGGGGGCCGCGGAAGTAGGGAGCGAGGGGGAGCTGGTACCGCCGCGTCGGTGCCGCACCGGGCTTCGGTGCCGTACCGGGCTTCGGTGCCGGCTCGGGTCGGCATCCCGATCGGCGTCAGTACACGATCGACACGACCTGGCAGGCCGCTTCGGCCAGTTGGCGGTCACCCTCGATACGGGCGCGGGTGAGTGCGGCGGCCGGTTCGATGCCGCGGACGCAGAGGCGCCAGGCGGTCTCCGTGTCCAGATGGAGGAGGGCTGCGGGGCGGTTCGAGGGCTGCTCGGCCAGGGACCAATGCCGCTCGCTGTCGCCGACGGCAGTGGCTGCCCAGGTCCCCCCGACAGGGCCGTCCACATGCACCTGGACCTGTGTGCCGACCGGCGCGGCGGTCGCGCGCAGTGTGTGCGGCAGGGCGCGCAGGAAGGTGTCGAGGACCAGGGAGAGAAACCTCGGGTCGGGGTCGGTGCCCTGGCCGGTGGCGTGGCGGATCTGCTGGCGGTGAGTCCAGTACTCCGTGAACTCCCGAGCACTGTCCAGCCACATCGGCGCCGGGTCGGCCCCGGCCCAGGAGACCCCGAGCGAGGGCGCCATCGGATCGGCGCGCTCGAAGAAGCGCGCGACCTGGCCGCCGATCAGCTCCAGGGTGTCGGTGAGGGCGGCGGGGCTCACCCGGCTGTGGGCGTTGACCCACTCCCCGTTGATTCGGTGGATGTACGCCTCCAGGGTCTCGCCGGGGGCGAAGGCAGGCCCTTCCCTGTGCCCGTCGCGGTCCCGGGCGAGGCGCCCGTAGCAGTCCCCCAGGACGTGCACGGCGACATCCCGCACGCTCCAACCGGGCACCGCTTCCCGACTCCAATCGGCCGGCGCCAGCTTGCGCAGGGTGGCGATCAGGGCGGTGTGCTCGGCGGCGAAGAGGGAGCGGGCGTCGATCGGAGGGCCGAGCCAGGTGTGGTCCGGCGGGTGCGCCGGTTCGGCGTGCTGCGGGTCCATGACCTCAAGACTGCCGTCGGAGAGTTCGGCCTGCCATCGGATATCCCGTCGGCCCGGGAGTGATGGGCAGATCTGTTTCACCGCTGGGTGCGCCTGCCTGCGCGTGAGCTGGGCCTTTTCCCGCCCGGCTGGCACAGATCTGCCCATCACCATCCTCAGGTGCGCCGGGCTCAGGGGCCGATGTGGCCCTGCTGCACCGCGGTGACGAACGCCGTCCAGCCGTCCGCCGAGAAGAGCACGGCCGGGCCGGGGGCGGCCTTGCTGTCGCGGACGGGCACGGTGGCGTGGCCGCGGGCTACTTCGAGGCATTCGCCCTGGTCGCCGCCGCTGTAGCTGGACTTGTACCACCCGGTGAGCGTGGACGAGTCGGAGACCGTGTGCTCACTGCTGACCATCTGCGTGTTCCTCCGCTGCCGCCCTGACGAGGGCCACTGAATCCTGATGCGACAACGCGTCGCTCAGTGCTAGAGCGTAGGCCGTCTGGCTGGCGGCCACCAGCGCCGGGTCGTCCATCAAGTTGCCCGTGAGAAAGCCTTCGACGTAGGCGACCGGGGCGGAATCATCGAAGCTCATGAGCGTGAGCAGGCTCTGCTGGAGCGCGTGCGCCCCAGCACCGTACGGAAGCACATGCAGCCGCAGCCGTCCCGCCTCGGCCATGTCCGCGATCTTGTGCAGCTGTTCGGCCATGACCTGAGGGCCCGCCGACGCGGCGTCGCAGCACGGACTCGTCGAGCAGCGTCCAGATGACCGGATTCAACGGCCCGTCGAGAATCCGGGCACGCTTTGTTCGAATGACAACCGCTTCGTCAAGTTCCTCGGCCGTGTGGTTCGGCCGGTACGCGCGGAACAGGGCACGCGCATAACCGTCGGTCTGGAACATGCCCGGCACCAGCGAGAGCGCGAACAACTGGATCAGCGTGGCCTGTTGTTCCAGTTCGGCCACGGCGGCGAAGTGGTCGGCATACTTCGACTCCAGGTCCTCCAACCAGCGGGCGAAGAACCCGTCGGTCTCGAGTGCCCGGTCGATCCGCTGCGCGTCATCAGGCTTCGGCAGCCGCCTACCCGCCTCGAAGTGGCTGATCAGCGTGGGCGAGCACACCACCTGATCGCCCAGTTCCTCCTGGGTGAGCCCGGCCGCTACCCGGCGCAGTCTCAGCTCCTCTCCGTACTTCTCACGTGCCGTCCGCGGCTTCCGGCGTGCGTCCATCCGGCCAACTCCCTTTCTTGACAGGCGCGATGTCAAGCCCCAACCGCTAGCAGCGTAGCCAGCGATGACCCCACTCTGTGAGTGATTCGCGACAGAGCGCATTCATGAAAGGCAGGCCGACATGCGCAATCTCATCGCCCGGCTCTCGAAGCCGTTCCTGAGACTCCTCCCCCTGACGCACACGCGTCGCCGCCGAACGACGCCTGCCCTTTCCGGGGAGCGCCCATCGGCGTCGCCGTCCGCCGTCCTTGGCGTGGGTCTCGGCTCGGTGGGATTCCCCTACGAGGAGGGCAACAGGTGAGCGGCGTGGGATACGGGGAGTCGGTCGTACGCCTGCTGCCTTGGGCGGGTACCGACGGCAAGTCCTGCTACCTCGTGGGCGACGGCACAGGCTATGTCTCACGTCTCGCGGACCAGATCGAGACTGTTCAGCTCGGCATGGCGGACGACCTCCTCGGTCACGCCGCCGAACTCCTCGCGGAGCGCCGCGTGACCAGCGGAGAACTGCACTACCTTGCCCAACGGCTCAGCGAATGCCTGCGGGACGTCAAGCGTGTCGCGGAGAGCAGGGGGGCACGGCTCGTGCGGACGGAATCGGAGACGGACGCGGATCTGCCGCAGCAGCCGTAACTCACGCACGTCCCCGCTCCCGCTCGGCCCGCTCGGCTGCAAGAGCCGCCTCCTCCACCCGCTCCCGGTGCTTCTCCCACCACGCCCCGTCCCCCGGCGCCATGTTGGAGTCCCCGGTGCGCAACCCCGTGGCTCCATCGGCGAGTTCACGCACGATGTCCGCGTGACCGGCGTGCTGATGAGCCTCGCCGATCATGTGGACGAGGACACGGTGGAGCGTGATGTCGATCGGCGTGTCTCCGGGGATTCGACCGACCGCGTCCAGGGGCAGAGCCTCGATCGTCGCGTCGGCGTGGGCGCAGACGCGGCGGTAATCGTCGACGATCTGCTCCCGTGTCTCGTCGGCGGTCGCCCACAGGTCCGCGTTCGGCTCGGCGGAGTCGCCGGTGATCCAGAGCGGGGGCGCCGGGCAGGGGCGGCCGAAGGTTGCACCGAAGTAGAAAGCCTCCGCGCCGGTCAAGTGCTTGACCAGGCCCAGCAGGTTTGTGCCGGTGGGTGTCATGGGGCGGCGGACGTCGTACTCCGACAGTCCCTCCAGCTTCCAGAGGAGGGTGTCGCGCGCGTCCTGGAGGCCGCGGCGCAGGTCCGCCTTGGGGTCCGATCCGGTCGTCATCGGGGCAGTCTGACCCTGGAGGTGTTCTTGCGTCACCGTCTTTTCCGGGCCGGTGACTTCCCCGGTGCCGACGGCGGCTGGTACATCATCCGGATGAGCAACGGGGGAAGACCAGAGGGCGCCGGACCCATAACACGGCGTGTCGCCGGCTGCTGTCTGGTGCTGCTGATGATTCCGACTGCCCTGGTCTCGTACTTCTGGTACACGGTCTGGCACGCCGACCAGGTGAACAGCGAGCGTCAGCAGGCCGCACTGAACTCCATTCTCCGGCGGGCTCATGAGCAGGCAGACGACGCCAGCCGTGCGCTCACCGAGAGCGGCTCCGGCGCCGATGCCGACACGCTGACCGGGGTGATCTGGCGGCACAGCGAGGCGCCGCTCATCAGCTACGACCCGGCACGTCACCGGTTCACCGCCACCGCGCGCAGGGCCGACTTCTACGACAGCAAGGGGGTGATTCTGGGGAGCGGCTCTGTTCAGATCGCGCGCTGCCTGCGTTTCACCTTCACCCGCGGCTCCGGTTGGGTCTGGACATCCACCGTGGCCGTACGGGACTACAAGGAGTGCCTGCCGGGCACACGGATCGGCAGCTGGGCCGGCACGGCGCGGAGCCGCATCGCGGAGATGAGCACCGTGGAGCTGACGACCGCCGGGGTACAGCGAGCCCTCGACCCCACCGGCAAACTCGGCTACTTCGACGTCAGGAGTGCGGCACGGAAGGGACAAACCGCCACCATCACCGTCCTCATCCACGACACGCACGGTGTGGGCCCCGCGGCCGGGCAGTGCTATCGGTTCGTCCGGGACCTCGGCGGCGAATATGGCGACGACGTGACCGGCGTTCCCCTGAGCACCTGCCCAACGGCCGCTTGAGGTGCCCGCCCTGCCGAATCCCCCGTTCCGCGGACATCACTGGCCCCACCGATGATTTCCGGGCCCCACCCCGGTCTTCACTGCCGTCATCACACGAGCAACATCCGAGCAGCACCCGAGCGCGACAAACAGGAGTGACTCACTCCCATGCGCATCGTCATCACCGAGTTCATCAGCCTCGACGGCGTCGTCCAGGCCCCCGGCGGCCCCGAGGAGGACACAGACGGCGGCTTCGCGCACGGCGGCTGGTCGCACCCGTACTTCGACGAGGAGGTGCTCGGCCCGGCGTTCACCGAAGGGCTGGAGAAGGCCGAGGCGCTGCTGTACGGGCGTCGGACCTACCTGACCATGGCGGGGGCCTGGCCCGAGCGGGCCGGTGCTCCTCCCCCGCAAGCGGGGGGACCCCCAGCCAACCGGTCGCCCGGATCCGTGAGCTGCGCGAGAGCGAGGGCGGTGATCTGGCGATGATGGGCAGCCCGACCCTCGTGCGCACCCTCATCCAGGAGGGGCTGGTCGACGAGCTGCAGCTCGTCGTCATGCCGGTGCTGCTGGGAGGCGGGAAGTCGATCTTCCCGGCGGACGGCGGGAAGCGGCCGTTCGAGCTCGTGTCCACGGTCGGCGGGAAGACGGGCGTACAGGTGTGTGTCTACCGGCCGGCCGCCGAAGGGTAGCCGTGGGGGCGCGGGCGTTCAGGCTCGATCCGACGGTATCTCTGACTGAGTCAAGTATCCTGGGTCAATATCCTGAGTCCACCATCCGGGGGTCGATGCTCATGACCGTCCAGGACATCCGCGCCTTCAACCGCTTCTACACGAACGTCATCGGCGCCCTCGACTACAGCCGCCACCTTTACGCCCCGTACACCCTCACCGAGTCCCGCGTCCTGTACGAGCTCGCGCACTCCCCGCGTACCGACGCGGCCGACCTGCGGGCCGAACTCTCCTTGGATGCGGGGTACTTGAGCAGGATCCTGAACAAGTTCGAGCAGGAAGGGCTCATCGAGCGCACGACCTCCCACCGCGACCCCCGACGACGGCGCGTCACGCTCACCGCGCGCGGCCGGGAGACCGGCAAGCTGCTGGAGGAGCGGTCGAACGAGGCGGTCGGCTCGCTGCTGTCGACGGTGCCGGCGGCCGAACGGCCGCGCCTCGCGGAGGCGATGACGACCGTCCGCACGATCCTGTCCCACGGCCGCCCGCCCCGCCGCGAGGACGTCCTCCTGCGCAAGCCCGGCCCCGGCGACCTCGGCTGGATCGTGCAGCGCAACGCCGCGCTGTACGCCGCCGAGTACGGCTGGAACACCGACTACGAGGGCCTGGTCGCGAGGATCGTCGCCGACTTCGCGGAGGACCACGACCCGCATCTGGAGCGGGTGTGGATCGCCGAGCTGGACGGCCGCCCGGTGGGCTGTGTGATGTGCGTACGGGACGAGGCCCCTGCCACGGCCCGGCTGCGGCTCCTCCTCGTCGAGCCCGACGCCCGCGGCCTCGGCATCGGCGACCGGCTGGTCACCGCGGTCATCGACTTCGCGCGCGGCGTCGGCTACCGAGAGCTGGTCCTGTGGACCAACGACGTCCTGAGCACGGCCCGCCGCATCTACCAGCGCCACGGCTTCGTGCTCGTCGCCGAGAAGCCCCACCGCTCCTTCGGCAAGGACCTGACCGGCCAGGACTGGCGCCTGGACCTGCACGGCACGGCGGAGTGAGACGCGAGGTTGACACGGGGTTCCGGGCCGCCCGCCGGATGGGCGCCGGGTCGTTTCCCTGGCAAGGTGGAGGCATGAAACTGGCGTTCTCCACCCTCGGCGTCCCCGGTCTCCCCCTCCCCGACGTGCTGCGGCTCGCGACCGAGCACGGGTATCACGGCGTGGAACTGCGCACCCACCCGGAGGAACCGGTGCACCCGGGGCTCGGCCCCGCCGAACGGGCCGATGTGGCCGCCGAGTTCAAGGCCGCCGGCATCGAGCTGCTGGGCCTGGCCGGCTACGCCAAGGTCGCCGCGCCCGGGGACGACGGGCCCGTGATCGAGGAGATGCGCACCCTCCTCGACCTCGCCCACGACCTCGGCGCGCCCTTCGTCCGGGTCTTCCCCGGCGCCGACCCCGAGCAGAGCCGGCAGTCGGCGGACGCGGTCGCGGCGCGGCGGCTGGGTACGGCCGCGGAGTACGCCGCCGACCTCGGCGTACGGATCCTGCTGGAGACCCACGACTCGCATCGCACCGCCGCCGACGCGATCCGTGTCCTCGGCCTGGTGGGCCACCGGCACGTCGGCTCGCTGTGGGACGTCATGCACACCTGGCTGGGCGGCGAGCAGCCCTCGGAGAGCTACGCCGCGCTCGCCCCGTACCTCGGCTACGTCCAGGTCAAGGACATCGCCTCCGCCGACGACACGACCCCGCTGCCGCTCGGCGCCGGGGTGCTGCCGCTCGCCGAGTGCGTGGAGGTGCTCTCCCGGCACAACTGGGACGGCTGGCTGTGCTGGGAGTACGAGAAGCGGTGGTACGACGCGGCCGCGCCGCTCGAGGGGCTGCTGGGCGGGGGGCGTGACCATCTGTCGCGGCTGCTGAACGAGTCGGCCTGAGGAGCCCGCGGGCCCCGCGGGCCCTGAGGGGCTTCGGGGCCCGCCCGTAATTCGCTCGCCCCGCGCGCCGCAGGCCGTATAGCGTCCTCGCTCGTGCCCGAGCCCGTTCCCCGCCCCGTCATGCCGTCATGAGCCTCGCCCGTACGTTGATCGACGTACGGCCGTTGCGGACCTCGCCCGTCTTCCGGCGGCTGCTGATCGGGCGGACGGTGTCCGTGCTGGGCAGCTTCATGACCATGGTCACCGTCCTGTACCAGGTGTGGGACCTGACCCACAGCACGGTGTGGAGCGGGGCCGTGGGGCTGGCGCAGGCGCTGCCCATCGTGGGAGTCGGGCTGTTCGCCGGGGCGTGGGTGGACCGGGGCGACCGGCGGCGGATCTTCCTGGTCGCCACCGTCGGGCAGGCGGTGTGCGCGGCGCTGCTCGCGGTGCAGGGCTTCACCGGGGGCGTGCCGGTGACCGGGATCCTGGTGCTGGTGGCGGCCGGGGCCTGCTTCGGCGCGGTCGGCGGGCCGGCGGCGGGCGTGTTCGTGCCGCGGCTGCTGCCGAAGGAGCAGGTGGCGGCCGGGCTGGCCCTCAACCATGCCACCGCCCAGATGATGATGCTGGTGGGCCCGGCGCTGGGCGGGCTGTTCCTCGGCTGGTTCGGCATCGGCGTCTGCTATCTGCTGGACGCGCTGAGCTTCGGTCTCGCCTTCTACGGCGCCTACGGGCTGCCCACGCTGCCGCCCGAGGGCGAGCCCTCGCGGGACGGGCTGCGCGGCGTCCTGGACGGTCTGCGCTTCCTGGCCGGCCACCGGGTGGTGCGCGGCGCGCTGATCACCGACCTCGCGGCCACGGTCCTCGCCATGCCGATCAGCCTGTATCCCCTGATCAACGCCGAGCGCTTCGGCGGCGACCCGCGCACCCTCGGCCTGTTCCTGTCGGCCGTCGCGGTGGGCGGGGTCACGGCGACGGCCCTGTCGGGTTCGGTGACCCGGCTGGGCAGGCCCGGCCTGGTGATGCTGTGCGGGGCGGGGACCTGGGGTGCGGCGCTGGCGCTGTTCGGGCTGATGACCGATCCGTGGGCGGGGCTCGGGCTGCTGGTGGTGGCCGGTGCCGCGGACGCCCTGTCGGTCGTCTCACGCGGCACGATCGTCCAGACCCGCACTCCCGACGCGCTGCTGGGCCGGGTGACCGCAGCGGAGCAGATCGTCGGCCAGGCGGGCCCGCACCTCGGCAACCTGCGCGGCGGCCTGGTCGCCGGCTGGTCCTCCGGGGCGACGGCCCTGGTCACCGGCGGCCTGCTGTGCCTGCTGGCGGTGGCCTATGTGAGCGCCAGCACGCCGGAACTGCGGGCGGGGGCGGCCACGCCGGACGAGCCGTGAGCAGCGCGGTGGGGTCGGGAGCCCGGCCCGGACGAGCAACGAGCAGCGCGGCGAGGGCGAGCCACCAACCCGACCCGACGAGCCACGACCGGCACCACGGGAGCGAGCCACCAACCCGACCCGACGAGCCACGAGCAGCACCACGGGAGCGAGCCACCAACCCGACCC